>JAJZPK010000066.1 GCA_021811205.1 Pseudomonadota bacterium | reverse complement strand
TTCCGATCTCTGAGGGGAAAGCATTTGGCGCCTCAGAGCCACCCGGATGCGGGCGAGCAATTCCCCTGACCCGAACGGTTTGGTCAGATAGTCGTCCGCTCCGGCATCGAGCGCATCGATTTTTTCAGACTCTTCGCTTCGCGCGGAAAGGATGATCACGGGCAAACCGCTCCATTCGCGAATCTTCCCAATGACTTCGATTCCGTCCATGTCCGGAAGGCCGAGGTCGAGAATCACGAGATCCGGCTTGCGGGTTGCCGTCTCGATCACACCCTGCTTCCCCGTTTCGGCTTCGAATACCTGGTATCCTTCTGCCTCAAGTGAAGTTTTGACGAAGCGTCGGATCTGCTTTTCATCCTCGATCAGGATGATCGAATTCATGCTTTTTCCTCCAGATCAATCTTCGGGGGATTGCCGAGCGGCAACGTAAATGTAAAGCGGGCGCCTCCTGTTTCCAGATTCTCGGCCCAAATTTTCCCGCGGTGTGCCTCGACGACGGCTTTGCATATGGCAAGACCCAGCCCGACTCCGGGAGTGGCTGATTCCTTTTCTCCCCGCGTGAATTTCTCGAACACGGCTTCTTCGCTTCCCTTGGCAAGACCGGGTCCATTGTCGGAAACCGAGATTTGCGCGTCCTTGCCGTCAATTTGCGCATCTATCCTGATGCGACTCCCCTTGGGGGTATATTTCGCCGCATTCTCGAATAGATTGCAGAATACCCGCTCGATGAGCGTGGCGTCGAATTCCAGAAGCGGAAAGTCATCAGGCAGAGTTATCTTGATCTGATGTCCGGATAATATGTTTTCTCTCGATTTCAATGCGCTCCCGATGACTTCTTCAATGGAATGCCAGTCCATTGTCAGCTTGACGTCTCCCGATTGCAGTCTTGCCATTTCCAGAAGGTTGTTGACGAGGGAGTTCATGCGCATTGCCTGGCTGTGAATGGCCTCGGCAATTTCGGCCTGTTCGCGGCTCAATGACGGGCGGGTCTTTTCCAGGGATTCCGCAAAACCGGCAAGAGATGTGAGAGGCGTTCTGAGATCGTGGGAAAGAGCGGAAAGAACCGAATTCCTCAGGCGCTCCGACTCGATCTTGACGAGCGCTTGCTGGGCTACCTCGATGTAATGAACGCGTTCGAGGGCTGTCGCGATCAATGCCGAAAAGCCGTCAAGCTGTCTTCTCTGTTCCGGGATCATCAGCCATCTTGCATTCTTGGGCTCCACGGCGAGCACGCCCCTTGTGCGCATCGGCGCCTGCAGGGGAAGATAGAGCATGTTGCTTCCGGCAAGGGTGTCGGTGGAAAGCCCTGCCGGGGTATTGTGATCGAAGCACCATTGCGCAATGGAGAGATCGGCTTCCGGCACTCCAGGATCCTTGAGCAGCTTGTCGCCATCGTCGACCAGCATCATCGCGACTCTCACGCCGAAGGTGGATGAAACGAATTTCCTGCCGATTGCGACGACTTCGCTCTGAACCAGAACCGACGACAGGTCGCGAGCCATTTCGTAAAGCGACCTCAGGCGCAGTTCCCGATGCGAGGCAACCCTGGCCTGGTATCTCAGGTTGGCGGTCAGCTGACCGATGATGAGGGCGATGATGAGCATGACCGAAAAGGTCAGCAGATACTGCACGTCGCTCACCGCAAAAGAGAACCGAGGGGGAACAAAGAAGAAATCGTAGAAACCGACGCTCAGGAAGGAAGCCAGAACGGCGGGACCTCGTCCGAATTTCAGCGCGACAAGGACGACATCGAGCAGGAAAAGCATGGCGATGTTGGCGAGATCGAAATAAGGGAAAAGCAGTGCGGCGATTCCCGTCGCGAATGCGCAGGCGACCGATGCCCAGAAATAAGGTTCGAAGGAGACCTGCTTTGGCGGGGCGTATGTTCTTTTTTCTTCGCCCCCCGTATCCGATCCGGAAGTCTGGATGATGTCCGCATCGGGAAATGCCTTGCTTATGCGCTCGGCGAATGCTTTGCGCCAGGGCAGGCTCTTGCCCTTTCCGACGACGATTTTTGCTAGATTATGATTGCGCGCATAATCAGCAAGAACGGTTGCCGCATCCTGCCCCGACAGTGTCGCCGTTTTCGCGCCGAGTTCCTGAGCCAGCTTGAGGGTCTTGAGTATCCTCCCGCGCGCTTCCTCGGGAAGTCGCTGAAGCGACGTGGTCTCGACGTAGACAGCATGCCACTCAACGCCCAGCTGCATGGCGAGACGGCTCGCGCTTCTGATGATTCTTTCCGATCCCGGCCGCGGACCGACGCCGACCAGGATGGATTCCTGAGTCTGCCAGAGGGTCTGTATGGAACGCTCCTGGCGGTAACTGCGCATCTGGTCGTCGACGCGATCGGCTGTGCGCCTCAGGGCAAGCTCCCTCAAGGCGATCAGGTTTCCCTTGCGGAAGAAATTGCGAATCGCGCTTTCCGCCTGCTTGGGCAGATAGATTTTCCCTTCCTTCAGGCGCTGCAGCAGCTCGTCCGGGGTGATGTCGACCAGGACGATCTCGTCCGCTTCTTCGAATATCTTGTCCGGAAGGGTCTCGAAAATCCGTATGCCGGTGATCCCGCCCACGACATCGTTGAGGCTTTCCAGATGCTGTACGTTCACGGTCGTGAAGACGTCTATTCCCGCTTCCAGCAGTTCCTCAACATCCTGCCAGCGCTTGGGATGCCTCGAACCGGAAACGTTGGAATGCGCGAGCTCGTCCACCAGGATCAGTGCTGGGCGACGCTTCAGCGCTCCGTCCAGATCGAATTCGGAGAGTTTCTTGTCCCGATATTCGATCTCCTTCAGGGGAAGAACTTCCAGTCCTTCCAGCAAAGCCTTCGTCTCGCTTCTGCCGTGCGTTTCCGCGATTCCGATCACGACATCCAGCCCCTGGGTGCGCAACATCTTGGCCGAGGAAAGCATGGCATAGGTCTTGCCAACGCCGGCTGAAGCCCCGAAAAATATCTTAAGCTTGCCGCGCTTCGCCTTTTCGGCTTCGCGCTGCACGCGTTCCAGCAATTCGTCCGGATTGGGACGTTGATCTGTCATGGGCATAACGTCAATGAAGGTTATCCAGCGCCAAGTTGAGTTCCAGTACATTCACTCTCGGTTCGCCCAGGAATCCGAACTGGCGGCCCTGGATATGCTGCTCCACAAGCTGTTTCACTGTTGTCCGATCGAGACCGCGAACCTTCGCCACACGAGAAATCTGGTATAGCGCCGCGGCAGGACTGATGTCCGGGTCGAGGCCGCTTGCGGACGCCGTCACCAGGTCGACGGGAATAGGCATGCTGTTGGCGGGATCCGCATCCTTCAGAGCCTTCATCCTCGCTTTCACGGCATCGATCTGGGCGGGATTGGTCGGGCCGAGATTGGATCCGCCTGATGATGCCCCATTGTAAGCCATGGGTGAAGTTGCGGATGGGCGTCCCCAGAAATATTTCGGATCGGAAAAATTCTGGCCGATGAGCGCTGAACCTGTCGGCTTGCCGTCTTTCATGATCAGGCTGCCGTTCGCCTGACCAGGCATGAATCCCCGCGAAATTCCCGTGACGATGAGTGGATAAACGACTCCCGTGAGAACCGTGAGAAGCAGGAAGCTCGATATTGCCGGTCTGATTTCTTTCAGCATGATATTCTCCTTAAACCAATCCCGATGCGGCAAGCAGCATGTCTATCGCCTTGATGCAGACGAATGGCACGATGATTCCGCCTATACCATAGACGACCAGATTGTTCCTTAGCAGGGCAGCTGCCCCGATAGGTCGGTAGCTGACTCCCTTCAGCGCAAGCGGAATGAGTGCGACGATGATCAGCGCGTTGAATATCACCGCTGAAAGGATGGCGCTTGCTGGCGTTGCGAGATGCATGATGTTGAGCGCGCCGAGGGCGGGATAGGTCGAGACGAAGGCTGCGGGAATGATGGCGAAGTATTTCGAGACATCGTTTGCGATCGAGAATGTGGTCAAGGCGCCTCTTGTCATCAACATCTGCTTGCCTGTTTCGACGATCTCGATCAGCTTGGTGGGATTGGAATCGAGATCCACCATGTTCCCGGCCTCCTTGGCGGCCTGGGTTCCCGTATTCATCGCTACCGCGACATCGGCCTGGGCGAGGGCTGGCGCATCGTTGGTGCCATCTCCCGTCATGGCGACGAGATGCCCCTGGGCCTGGTTCTCCCGGATCAGTTTCAGCTTCGCCTCTGGCGTCGCTTCAGCGAGGAAATCATCCACCCCGGCTTCGGCCGCGATGGCGGCGGCGGTCAGCCGGTTGTCCCCGGTGATCATGACGGTCTTGATGCCCATCCTTCGCAATTCTGCGAAACGCTCCTTGATGCCGTGTTTGACGATGTCCTTCAACTCGACCACGCCGAGCACCTTTCCATCGTCGACAACGACGAGCGGCGTGCTGCCGCGCCTTGCGACATCGTCGACGCTGGCCTGAACTTCATGCGGGAATTTCACGCCGAACGTTTCGACATGGTGCCTGATGGCATCCACGGCGCCTTTCCTGATCTGCCGGCTTTCGAGATTGACGCCGCTCATCCTCGTCTGGGCCGTGAAGGGAACGAAGGTCGCGCCGAGCGCATGGATGTTCCTTTCGCGGAAGCCGAACTTTTCCTTGGCGAGCACCACGATGCTCCGCCCTTCAGGCGTCTCATCGGCAAGGGAAGCGAGCTGGGCTGCATCGGCAAGCTCTCGCTCGTTCATTCCCGGCGCAGGGTGAAAATGCGTGGCCTGCCTGTTTCCGAGGGTGATCGTGCCCGTCTTGTCCAGAAGCAATACGTCGACGTCACCCGCAGCCTCAACGGCGCGGCCTGATGTGGCGATCACGTTTTTCTGGAGCATTCTTCCCATGCCGGCCACGCCGATCGATGAAAGAAGGCCGCCTATGGTGGTCGGTATCAGGCAGACCAGCAGTGCCACCAGCACGGTGACGGATATGGGATGTCCCGCCTTTGCGACATCCACGCTGTAGATCGAATAGGGAAGCAGGGTTGCGGTGGCGAAAAGGAAAATGATCGTCATCGCAACGAGCAATATGGTGAGTGCGATTTCGTTCGGCGTCTTCTGACGCTTTGCGCCTTCCACCATGGCGATCATCCTGTCCAGGAAGCTTTCTCCGGGATTGGTCGTGACCCTGACCACCAGCCAGTCCGAAAGAACGGTGGTGCCGCCGGTGACCGCTGAGAAATCTCCTCCCGATTCCCTTATCACCGGGGCGGATTCCCCGGTGATGGCACTCTCGTTCACCGAAGCAACGCCTTCGATCACCTCACCGTCGGCAGGAATCATGTCCCCGGCTTCGACGAGGAAAATGTCGCCTTTGCGCAGGCTCGAACTGGCTGCGGTGCTGAAGGATGCGCCATTGCGGGGTTCAGCAAGCTTCTTGGCCATGATTTCGCGCTTTGCTTGGCGGAGAGATGCAGCCTGAGCCTTGCTTCGTCCTTCGGCGACGGCTTCGGCAAAATTCGCGAAAAGCACGGTGAACCAGAGCCAGAGCGATATGGCAAGGATGAATCCGGCGGGAGCTTCACCGTGCCTGGAAAGCGCCTGGAAAAAAAGGATAGTGGTCAGGATGCTTCCCACCCATACCACGAACATCACGGGATTCTTCATCTGCTGGCGCGGCGAGAGCTTCCTGAAGGAATCCATCAATGCCTGGTTTATGATTGCTCTGTCCAGCAACATTTGGGTTTTCTTGGTCATTTATGACTCCTCAATGTGCGCCGACCATGGTCAGATGCTCGACCACGGGCCCAAGTGCAAGTGCAGGAACGAAATTGAGCGCGCCCACCAGGATCACCGTGCCGATCAGAAGACCGACGAAAAGCGGAGTATGGGTCGCCATGGTGCCTGAGCCTGATGGAATGCGCTTTTTCGCTGCGAGAGAGCCAGCCATGGCCAGCACGGGGATCATCAGCCAAATTCTGCCGAAGAACATTGCCAGTCCCAGCGCCAAGTTATAGAAAGGCGTGTTGGCCGACAGACCGGCAAAAGCGCTGCCGTTGTTCCCGGCTGCGGAACTGAATGCATACAGAATTTCCGAAAAACCATGCGCTCCAGGATTGGCGACGCCTGCTCGTCCCGCGTCGACAAGGACAGCCAGCGCCGTGAATCCCAAGATCAGGATCGGGGGGATCAATATCGTCAGTGAAGACATCTTGATGTCGAAGGCTTCGATCTTCTTGCCGAGATATTCAGGCGTTCTGCCTATCATGAGCCCTGCAATGAAGACTGCAATCACGGCATAGACAAGCATCCCATACAGGCCGGAGCCGACGCCGCCGAAAATCACTTCACCGAGCTGAATCTGCGCCATGGGGACGAGACCGCCGAGCGGCATGAAGGAATCGTGCATGCTGTTTACCGCTCCGCAGGAAGCGGCCGTGGTGATGGTGGCGAAAAGCGCGGAATTCGCGATGCCGAAGCGGGTTTCCTTGCCTTCCATGTTCCCGCCCGCCTGCATGTCGGAGTGGGTTTGATCCACCCCCAGCGAAGAGTAGGCTGGATTGCCTCCCAGTTCGTAATGTTCCGTAACTGAAAGGAGGCCCACAAAAATCAGGGTCATTGCGGCGAGGATCGCCCAACCCTGCCTCCTGTCCCCCACCATCATGCCGAATGTGTAGCAGAGCCCTCCCGGTATCAGGAAGATCGCGAGCATCTGCAGATAATTGGAGAAAGGCGTCGGGTTCTCATAGGGATGGGCCGAATTGGCATTGAAGAAGCCCCCGCCGTTCGTTCCCAGCTGCTTGATCGCTTCCTGGGATGCGACTGGCCCCATGGGAAGGGTCTGCTCCTTCGTGGTTGCCTTCTCGGTCACCGGGTTGCCCTGTGCATCCTTCACGGGATTGCCCTGCGAATCCACCTTCGGGTTGTCGTAGGAGAGTGTTTCGACCGTGCTGACAGTCTTGTAGGAGGAGAAATTCTGAATCACACCCTGGCTGACGAAAAACAAGGCCAGAATGATCGACAATGGAAGCAGGATGTAAAGGATGCTCCGCGTCATGTCGACCCAGAAATTGCCTATTGCCTGCGCCGTGTGGCGGGCGAATCCTCTGATCAGAGCCACTGCGACAACCATCCCGGCTGCGGCCGAGAAGAAATTCTGAACGGCAAGCCCGGTCATCTGGGTAAGATAGCTCATGGTGGATTCACCTGAGTAACCCTGCCAGTTCGTGTTCGTCATGAAGCTGATCGCGGTGTTGAACGAAGAATCGGGAGAGACTGCGCCGAATTGCTGAGGATTCAGCGGAAGCATCCCTTGCAGGCGCTGCAACGCATAGACGGCGGCGACGCCCAGCAGGCTGAACCAGAGCATGGCGATGGCATAGCGTCCCCAGCTCATTTCTTCTTCTGGCTTGATCCCGCAAAGCCTATAAAGAAGATTCTCGATAGGGGCAAGCCACCGCATGAATGCAGGATTTTTCCCCTCATAGATTATGGCCATGTACCAGCCCATCGGCTTCACGAAAAGCAGAAGCGTGACGAGATAGAAGCCGATCTGAAGAATTCCGTTGGCAGTCATCAGAACTTCTCCGGTTTCAGAAGAGCGATGAAGAGATAGACCAGCAAACCCAATGAAACTGCGCCGCTCAAGGCATATATCCAGGTCATGATGATTTCCCCAGTTTTTCGCAGCCATGGACGAACAGAACAGACAGTCCAAATAACGCAATGATCAGCGCGATATAGGTCAACTCCATGTTTCCTCCAGAAACTATTCGGTAGTTGGATGATAGGCTGGAGAAAATAAAGATGTTGTAAGGACTGGGGCTAAACGCGTAAAGATCGCGTAAAGAAATTTGATTTCAGGGCGCGGCCACACCGCGAATTCACGTGACCGCGGTGGGTGCGAAGCTGCATCTCGAGAAATGGCTGGAAAGGAACGAGCGGTACGGCGAAGAAATATCAGGTGAACTGGGAAGAGTAGAGTTCGCGTCCAATGCAGAAAGCATTCTGACCGTCGCCACTTGGGCCTACCGGCAGGGGGCGGATGCCGGCGCGCATGCCTGGCTGGAGAAGAAAGTCACCGAGCCTATCGATTCGGCATACCTTTCGCTTCTGGTCTGAATTTGCAAAACCGCTCTCCTTGACCAGAAGTTCCCTGTTCCATCCATTTCATCATTTCTGCATCCCCTGAAAAAAGTCGCATTTTTTGCAAAGAAATGCGACAGCATGTGTGCCATACAGAATTATCCGGACGGCAATGGATTTCATGGGAATTGCCTTGTCCGATGTTGAATCATGGCAGGAGAGAGGGATGGGAAGTTAATGGAGCGAAATTCGAGTTTAACTTCAATAAATCAGCAAGTTATGGACTTTCTCGGAACTTGCTGGAGGGGTGATTGGTGCCGGCAATAGGAATCGAACCCACGACCTTCTGATTACAAATCACAGTGTTGTTTCAAATAAAATCATTTATTGATAGTATGTTATACAAACATGAATGGTGTTGATGTATTTATTGGCACAATACTGGCACAGTGAAGGAAAAATCTCATGGCGACAATTCGGCGAAAAGGTGACATGCAGTGGCACTGTCAAATCAGGAAGAAGGGGTTCCCGTCTCAAACCAGGACTTTCAACACCAGAGCAGAAGCGGAAGCCTGGGCTAAACTGACCGAAGCCGAGATGATTCGCGGGGTTTTCGTTTCCCGCGCAGAAGCGGAGTCAACGACTCTTGGCGATGCTCTCGACAGGTACAAGCGGGAATTCACGGTTCACAAAAAGAGTGCTTTTTCCGAAGGCAAAAAGATTGACGCATGGAAGCGTCACAAGCTTTCTTCCCGATTTCTTGCCACGCTTCGCCCTACCGATTTCGCGGCTTACAGGGACGAGCGCTTGGAAGCCGGGAAAAAGGCATCCACCGTCAGGCTTGAGCTTGCCGTCATCAGCCATCTTTTCACCGTCGCGGCGAAGGAATGGGGAATACCTTTGCAAAACCCGGTTCAGAATATCAGGAAACCGAGACTCGAAAACGCCAGGGACAGAAGGTTGAGCGAGGAAGAAGAGCGTTATCTCCTGGCTGCGATCGACAACCCTGGATCGGGAGCGGGAAACCGCAGGAATGTCTGGGTCGGTCCTATGGTTCGCTTGGCTCTGGAAACTTCCATGAGGCGAGGAGAATTGCTTTCCCTCGAATGGAAAAGGATCGATCTGGAAAGATGCTTTGCCGTCCTCCCGGACACGAAGAACGGGGAAGGGCGGGCGGTCCCTCTTTCTTCCAGGGCGGTTGCAATTTTGAATGGCATTCCCAGAAGTGTCGGCGGGAAAGTTTTCCCCACCACTGCGAACGCCTTCAGGATTTCTTTCGACAGGGCCTTGAAGCGGGCAAAGAAGAGCTATATCGACGATTGCAAGCAAACTGGAAAAGAGCAGGAGAAGGGATTTCTTGAGGATCTACATTTCCACGACACGCGGCACGAGGCCACGAGCCGCCTTTTCGAGAAAGGATTGAACCAGATCGAGGCCGCGAGCGTGACCGGGCACAAGACCCTTCAAATGCTGAAGCGTTATACTCACCTGAACGCGGAGAAGCTTGCCAAAAAGCTGGGCTGAACTTGTGACCTATAAAAAATATACCTATAATAATTATATATTGAAGCGACGAGATGATCCCGAACCTGACCAAACAACAAGCGACCAAGCTGATTCGGGAAATCGCCCTGGATTCACGCAATGTCATCATCACGACACATGCAAAAGTGAGGATGGTGGAGCGCAAGATATCGCGGCAGATGGTGTTCGAGTGCTTGAGGCATGGGCGAATCGACAGGCAGCCGGAACCCAATGTAATGAAGGGATCGCTGGAATGCTTGATGGAGCACCATGTCGCAGGCGAGACCATAGGGGTCGTGGCTGCGATCCCTGAAGACAATCCCGGGATCATCGTCGTCACCGTGATGCACGTCAAATGAGGTGAATATGTACCACTATACGGAATGCGGACTGAAGAACATCTGGCTTGCCAACGGCTATCGGATCGAGAAGACGGCCTATGGTGATGGCGTCAGCATCGAGAATGCAGACGGGCTTGATCGCGCCATCGCTGCGACCATCGTCAGGAAGAAGCAGGCGATCAGCGGGGCGGAGCTTCGTTTCCTTCGCCACCAAATGGGTTTGTCGCAGGGATCATTGGCGAACCTGATCGGCAACAATGTGCAGTCGGTTGCGCTATGGGAAAAGCACGGCAAGCTGCCGAAGTGGGCGGACAAACTCGTCCGCCTGATTTACATGGGACATTCGGATGGGAACGAAACCATCCGGTCGGCAATCACGATGCTGAATGACATGGACAGGGTCCTGAACCAGAAAATCGTTTTCGAGGAAACGGAATCCGGGTGGCACGAGTCGCTGGCGCAGGAAGCTGCCGCAGCATAGCTCACTGCCCGAGGAAACATCTCATGCAATTGATTGAGGTGAATTGCGATGCGCAAGAATGAATCGGCGATTTTGGAGGCTGTGCATGAAACGGTCGCTGGACTGCACAAAGCTGGTGCCATGGATCAGGTGACGCTGCGCGAATTCGATCGGCTGTGCCTTCTTCCGGTTGAGCCCTTGGATACGGGGGAAATGATACAGAATGATATTGAATGATAACGCAATGAAAACAAAGTAAAAATAGTTGACATGTAGTGAGAATTCGGTATCATTCACAATATGAACTTTTTCAATAGACAGCAAAACGAACCTAAACCCAAGAAGAAGCTTAGTCCTCTCATGGGGATAGTGGCTGGCGCTTTGCTTTGCGTCGAGTTTGTGGCGATGTTGAAATTTTTTGATGCGGCACATGCGCCGATTTTGGCTGCCTTAGCTTTCGCAGCAGTCGTTGTTGCTTTTTGTTTCGTCCGCGATCTGTCTTTCGAATTCGCCGCAAAAATCATCAACAAGATCAACCATCTCTTCTTCAGCTGGCTATTTCGAAGTACATCACGTGCTTTTTCCGTCGATTTGTCGGCGCTTCTGATTTTGAACGAATACAATAGAAACAAATCATTATTGCTTTCTTGCGACACGCGCAAGAAAAAAATGCACTTCATGCTCCATCCTGGCGCGGCTCTTCGCGCTTTCACCCTCGCCCCATCCTTTCCACGCATCGTCCTTTCAGCCGCTTAATTCGTTAGTTTTTTTACGGAATTTGCGGCGGAAGGACTGCCGCAAAGCTCGCCGTCCTTCCGCCCTTTGGAAGGACGGACAATGGAAATTTCTAGCAAGCCGAAATTCGAGGGCGAACTAGGGCTCAGCCCCACAGCTCTTTTCTTCGCCCAACGGTATGGGGATTTGCACCTCACAATCGAGGAATCGGCACCTCACCTTCATCTCACACCAGCAACCATTCGTAACCAAATCTGGGCGGGTACAGTTGAGGTTCGTTTCTTCAAGCTCGGCGGCAAGTGGGTGGTTCATGTTTCAGACTTGGCTAACTATGTGGAAAGGGAACGAAATCGACGTATCCCATCCTGCTCACCAAAGAAAAAAAGGCGTGGTGCGCCTCGGAAGGCCGAACGGGTGGCAAAAGCGGAGGCATGAGCGATGCGTGAGTCGTCATTGGTGCCAACGAATTTGCTGGACTGGCCGCGTTGTGAATCACTTTTACCG
>JAJZPK010000065.1 GCA_021811205.1 Pseudomonadota bacterium | reverse complement strand
GAACACCGATTTCGTCGTATCGGGAAACATCGGCTCGAAAAAGCGCATGGACTACACCATCATCGGGGATGGCGTGAATCTCGCGGCGCGCCTTGAATCCGCCTGCAAGCAATACGGCGCAAGGATACTGGTCAGCGAAGGCACCTACAGAAAACTCAAGGGCACTTACAGAAGCAGGGAAGCCGATCTCGTGGTCGTGAAGGGAAAAACCAAGCCCGTCGCAGTCTACGAAATCCTGGACTACCATTCGGAGCACACATTTCCGAACATCGTCGAAGTGCTCTCTTTCTTCAGGGACGGGCTGGCGAAATACCGCCAGAAGAAATGGGATCAGGCAATCGAGTTGTTCAACCAGGCTCTGTCATTGAATGCGGAAGACAAGCTTTCCAGGCTCTACCTGCATCGCTGCGAAATGCTGAAAGCCACCCCCCCTCCCGAGGACTGGGATGGCGTATGGGTAATGGAATCGAAATGATCAGCCGAGGGAAGCGTTCACTTCCCTTGCATGCCGCTTCGCCGTTTCGCTGATTTCACCCTGCTTCCCGGGATCGATACCGATCGCTCTCCATTCCTCGGGCAAGATGGGCAGCGGATTTTCCGGATTGCCGAAAGTGGGAAGCAGCTTCTCGGCAAGGCATGCCACCCTCACCATCGCCCCCGAATTCTTTTCCGGATGATGATGATGCCGCAGCACATCGATGATGGTTTGCGGCAAACCCCATTGCTTCGCCAACTCGGCACCCAGTTCTTCGTGGCTCATTTCCAGCATCTCGCTCTCGACTTCTTCTTCGGAAAGCGCATTTTCAGCGGCGAGCCTCGCATGGAAACTGTCGCTCAGCTTCGGATCGATGGAATCCAGCACCAGATAGCCGAAGTCATGGAGCAGGCCTGCCAGAAAAAGATCGTCTTCCATGGGGCGCATGTCCCTGGGCATGTACTGGGCAAGCGTGTTCATCGTCATGGCGATAGCCAGGCTGTGCCGCCACAGCCAATCACCGTTCAGCAGCCCGCCTGGCGTGCGCATTATCGCTGCCATCATGGCAAAAATCATCGCCGTCAATTTCACTCGTTTGATGCCCAGCCTTGATGCAGCATCATTCACCGAAACGATTCTTTGCGTCGTGCCGAATGCGGGGGAATTGGCGAGACCGATTACTTTTGCCGAAATCGCAGGATCTTTCCTGATCAGTTCGAGCAGCGATTTCTCGCCCTCTTCGGATTCGATCTTCAGTGACAGAATTTCCCTCGCGATCCTGGGCATGACCGGCAGCGAGCGCAAGCGCAACAGCGCATCATGATTGTTCATTCCACTCTCCATTTCATCAACTCCCCTGCAGGCATCGGCCGGGCGATTCCGTAACCTTGCCCCAAATCGCAGCCCATCTCGGCAAGAATAGCATAATGCGCTTCCGACTCGATGCCTTCCGCAATGGTTTGCTGGCCGAATGCACTGGCGAGGGCGACGATGCCTTGAACGATGGCAAAATCTCCCTTGTCGTTCAGCATCCCCCTGATGAAAGACTGGTCGATCTTGAGCGCGTCGATGGGCAGGCGGCTGAGGTAGGCAAGGGAAGAATAGCCCGTTCCAAAATCGTCCAGAGCGAAACCTACGCCGAATTTCCTGCAGGACTGGATGATTTCTGATACCACGGCCACATCGGCAAGGGCTGCGGTTTCCAATATTTCGATCTGCACCCTTTGCGCAGGCACATCCGGATACCTATCCAGTTTCTGCTTCAGCATGTCAACGAAACCCTTCGATTCAAGATGGTAGGCAGATATGTTGAGGCTGACCTCGATGTCCAGCCCTGCCTGATTCCAATTCCTGAGCTGGGCGAGCGCTGATTCTATCACCCATTCGCCTATTTCGACATCGAGATCAGTGTGTTCGACAAGATGCAGGAACTCGGCGGGATAAAGCAGGCCGCGCTCGGGATGACGCCATCTCAGGAGAGCCTCGGCGCCAATCATCCGCCGCGTCTTCAGGTTGATTTTGGGCTGGTAATGGAGCTCGAGCTCATTCTTTTCTATGGCCTGCCTGATGCCCTTCATGAATTCACGATGATCTCTTGCACGCAGATCGAGTGAAGGGTCGAAGATGTCGAAGCGGTTTTTCCCTCCCTGCTTTGCCTGATACATGGCCTGATCAGCATGGCGCAGCAGCGTATCCGCGTCCTCGTCATCGAGCGGATAGATGCTGACTCCGATGCTTGCGCCCAGCGTAAAGCGCTTTCCCATGATATCGAAAGGAGCTGAAATCCCCTCAAGCAGCCTCTCTAGTGTCGCAACGCATTCTTCCCCCTTCTCGAGCCCCAACAGAAGGACAACGAACTCGTCTCCGCCAAGCCTTGCCACGGTATCCCCGCCGCGTATGGTGCCCATGATGCGCTTTGCGACGCCGACCAGCACCTCGTCCCCCGCCTCGTGACCCATCGTGTCGTTGACGGCCTTGAATCCGTCCAGGTCGAGATAGCAGACGGCCATCATGTTGTGCTCCCGCCTCGTCTGGGCGATGGCCTGCTTCATCCGGTCCGCAAGAAGCGCCCTGTTGGGGATGCCCGTCAGGGCATCGTAGTGGGCGATGCGGCTGAGTTCGGCTTCGTGCCGCTTCAGGTCGTTGATGTCCGCAAACACGCCCACGTGGCGCAGCGTTTTCCCGTCCTCGTCGCGGATGACGGAAATGGAAAGCAGTTCCGCGTAGATTTCGCCGGACTTCTTCCTGTTCCAGACTTCCCCGCGCCATGCGTCCTTTTCGTTCAAGGCGCGCCACATATCTTCGTAGAACGACTTGTCCTGACGCCCAGAGCTCAGCAGACTTGGCTTCTTGCCGATCACTTCCTCTCTCGCATATCCGGTAATGATCGAAAAGGCAGGATTGACTTCGAGGATGACATTGTCTGCGTCGGTGATCAGAATACCCTCCTGCGAAATGTCGAACACGCTCGATGTGATGCGCATCGCCCGTTCCGCTCGTCTGCTGGCCGTGACATCGCGCCAGACGCCGACCAGAAGCTTTCTTCCGGGAAGGTCGAGCATTTTCGATGTGATTTCGACATCCAGGATTTCGCCATTCTTGCAGCGATGGCGATTTTCGAGCGTGACCGAGCCGGACAACTCGATTTTACGTACAGCCGACCTCAGCGCCTCTTCCCCCAGGTCGACCTGGGTGTCGACCAGTTTCAATTTGAGGAATTCCTCGTGAGAATAGCCCAGCATCCTGCATGCTGCCGGGTTGGCCTCGATGAAGCGCAACGTGTCAGGGTCGATCAGCTCTATGGCATTCGGGGTCTGGTCGAAAACGGCATGGAACAGACTCTCACGCTCTGCAAGCTGCTGTTCGAGATTCTTGCGCTCAGAAATGTCGCTGCCGATGGCGACAAGAAACCTCGCGTTCCCCTTCTGGTCGCGGATCAGCGTATTCGTCCAGAAGAACAGGCGTTTCTCGCCGTCGCGGTTCACCCAGAAATTTTCATAGCTTGAACCGACGTTCCCGTCCAAAACCGACTTAAACACTGCTTCGACGCCTGAGCGCTGCTCGGAAAGAAGGAAATTCCGCCAGAAGAAAGGTTTTCCCTTCACCTCTTCGAATGCATAGCCTGAGAATGCCTCGGCCGCCCTGTTGAATCGGGAAATGGCGCCGCTGCCGTCGATAACGAGGATCACCGTCCCTGCGGAATCCAGTACGGCGTTGGAAAAATCGCGCTCTTCCCTGTAGCTCCTCTCGAACAGCTTGCGTTCAGTGATGTCGCGCGATGATTTGAACAATACAGGCCTTCCATCCAGAACAAGCGGCACGCCGCTGACTTCGACTTCGAAGACCGTCCCGTTCTTGCGTCTGTGCAGCGTTTCGAACTGGTAGCGATCGGTCTTTTCAAACTGCTTCCCTATATTCTCCAGCAACGTGCTCCGATCCGAATAGCTCGCATCCCAGCTGAAAACGTTCATCCCCATCATTTCTTCCCTGCTGTAACCCAGCATGGCGCAGAAGGAATCGCTCGCCTCGATGACGTTGCCGCTTTCGTCAAGGATGTAGATCCCGTCGCTTGCATTGCGCAGCAATGCAAGACTCTTCTCATTCTCTATCTGCAGCGCCTTTCTGCTCTCGATCAGGTCGCGGTTCAGCTCGAAGGCCAGCAGGAGTGCGCGCCTTTTCCCATTCACCTGCATCCAGGTGACGAGAAAAAGCAGCAGGCTGACCAGGATGCCGCCGCCTGCAATCCAGTCAGGCTTCGCCGAGTCGAACCTGGACTCCATTTGCGGGAGAGAAGCGATGCGAATCGTCCATTCGTGGTTCGCAATCTGCATGCGTCTGATGCTGACAAATCTCGGCTGAAGAGCGCCCTCTGAATGGGAATCGTACATCAGGGATTTTTCTGATACTCCGTCGCCGTCATAGACGTGGAAGTCGTATTCGTCGGAACGGCCGCCGAATACGCCGCGCATGAAATCACCCATGCGAAAAACCGAATAGGTCCATCCCAGGAAAGCAGCCCTGCGCGCTTCCCGGTTTGCAGGGGGCACGCCAGCCTTGAAGACGGGCAGGTACATCAAGAAGCCTACCTGCACGTCCTTGCCTGTTTCCTGGACAAGCATCACCTTGCCCGACATGGTCATCTTTCCCGTATCGCGCGCAGCTGCCATGGCCTTGCGCCGCGTGGACTCCGAATACATGTCATATCCAAAGGCACGCTTGTTCCGCCAGTCGAAAGGCTCCAGGTAGATGATTGAAGTGTAGAAATCGCGACGACCGGCCGGCCTGACAGCATAATCTGGAAACCCCTGCTTGCGGATCAATTCCTCGTGACGCACAAGCATGGATGGCGAAATTCCGAGCGCGAAACCAATGCCCAGGATGCCGGGGTAAGCGGTATCCAGGTTGAGGCTGGAGACGTATTCCCTGAATTCTTCCCTGCTGACATTGCCTGAGGAAATGAAGAGCGCCTGCGCGCCCCGCAAAGCCTGCTCGTAAAGCTTCAGCCTGTTTTCGATCTTCTCCACCGCATCATTCGCGCGGAAGTCGAAATAATCCCTTGCGTCCCGATTGGCCGCCCTGTTTCCCGCCGTCCACACCAGGAAAGTCGCAGCCAGGGAAAGCATGAGCACGAGATACGGCAGGAAGAGGCCGTACTGTGAAGTCGATTTGGATGCATCATCCGGATGCGTGCCGGAGGGAGGAGAATGTTGGTCCATGTACAGCTGTCTAGCTCCCCGACCCGAGATGGGCAGCGGAAATTTGTAATTGGACCGATTATAACTGTTTAGTCTTGCATGGAGAACGGTCAGCGCAACAGCGCGCGGCGCCACCCTTCTGCACGCTTCAATGGCAAAACCTTCATGCTTTTCTCCTTTCAAGACTATTTGCCGAACAGCCCCTGCATCCTGTCATCTCGCCTTTACTTGTATCCAGCACATGAAGGCTGTTTCAATTGAACAGCACTCGCGCTAGAATGCCAGAAAATAGGAGGATCGAATGTTCTACAAATGGGTCTTGCCCTGCATCCTGGCTGCAGCACTCTGCTTTTCGCTAAGTGCGAACGCGGAAGACACTTACGATCAGGACTCCATCATCAGGGACGCGACGAAGTTCTTCGGCAAAAGCACCGAAGGATTGGCCAAGATCATCGAAAAGGCGTTCAAGGAGCATGGCAGACCTAACGCCTACATCGAGGGCGAAGAAGCGAGCGGCGCGATCGGAGTGGGGCTGCGCTACGGAGACGGCCAACTCAGAATGAAGAATGGCGCAAGCAGAAGAGTCTACTGGAGCGGACCTTCGATCGGCTTCGACTTCGGCGGCAACGCCTCCAAGGTGTTCGTCCTTGTCTATCACCTCCCTTCAGAGAGCAAGATATTCCAGCGCTTTCCCGGCGTGGACGGCAGTTTCTATTTCGTCGGCGGCGCAGGCATCAATTACCAGCAGCTCGGCAACATCATCCTCGCGCCGATCAGGCTAGGCGTCGGCCTGCGCGAGGGCGCAAGCGTCGGCTACATGCATTACACGAGGGAGAAGACATGGGATCCGTTCTGAGCTGGGGCGTTTGAACACGTCCTAGCTCTTTCCGGACAGGCAGGATTTCATGAAATTCCGCCTCTCCTGCCCCTTCAGCTTCTTCTCCTTGGCATCGGCATTGCATTTCTTCATCTTCATCTGCTGACGGGTCAGCTTCTTTTCCGGCGCAGGCTTGCCCTCGCTTGCTGCGAATGCCGGAAGAGATGACATCGCAAAGGCGAAAAGAACGGCGGATGCAAGCTTTTTCATGACCTTTCCCTTTTTTCGGTGAACAGGATTCAGCATAGATGCCGATACTGGAAAAGCAAGCCCGATCTCAAGCCACTTTTTTCCCGAAAAGCGCCTGGCGGGTTTCCGCCCCGATATCGATCTCCAGGGCAACGGCATTTTCGACTCCGATCCTGATCGGCGGACCGAACCGGTGGACAACGATGCCTGCACGCTTCAGGAGGCGTTCTATGGCCGTGGTGGTCACCGTCACATAGCTTTCGATGCCCATGCGGTCTCCGAATGAAAGCATTTCGCGCATCGCATCGAGCACCAGATCGGCAAAACCGAAGTTTTTATCGCCGTTCGTTTCTATGGCAAATCGGCTCAGTTCCCATATTGCCTTTCCTTCCGGAACTGGCTGGCCGTGCAGCAAATCAGGAAACGAATCCTTCAGCATGTACGGGCCTTGCGTAGGAAGCAGCCGCCAGCACCCTCGCACCTCCGTATTTCCCGGTTCACGGATCACCATGTAATAAGGATCGAGCGCATCGTAGCCGTCGATTTCCATGCCGCTCAGTATGGAAACGTCCCACCCCATCCTGTCCTTGAACACCTTGGCCCTCAGCTGATACATCTGCCACAGCTCCTTGCTTTGAAATTCCTTACGTGCAGCGATTTGAATAGACATAGACATGATTGCGCCCTCTTTTGGTTGACTGGAAATACCCAGGACGCATAGAAAATTATGCCTATTGGCTAAGAAATGTAACTATCAGACCTGATAGGTACGCAATGTCTGAATTTGTAGCAATATGCGCGTAGCGAACTTCAATGAAGACCGAAAATGACGCCAGACACCCTGCGCAGCTACAGAAAGGCAAAGAAGGAAAGCCAGTTACGATTCTGGGGAAGATTCGGGGTGACCCAGTCGCGCGGCAGCCGCTTCGAACTGGGGATGGAAATTCCCGCTCCCGTCGCGATATTGCTGACGCTTTATCTGGAAGGAAAAATCACTGACGTGGATTTGAGGCTTGCCTGCAAGAGGCGCTTTGACGTCATATCATCCCGAGCTTGATCGCCTTGACGACTGCCTGCTGGCGGGAAGTGGCATCGAATTTGCGGCGGATGTTGCCGAAATGGAAATTGACTGTCGATTCCGAACATCGAAGTATCTTTGCAATTTCCCATGAGCTTTTCCCCGCTGCGCCCCATTTGAGGCATTCGAGTTCGCGGCGAGTGACGTTGGGTACCTGCTGATCATCCATGTCCTCCCTCGCATACTGCAGGGAGGACTCGAAAGCGAAATCGCGCAACAACGCGAGTTCAGGCATGAATCTTTGCACATCGCGCTGAAAATGCCTGCCCGGCTGTGTGTCGCTGACGAAGCAGAGAATCCCGTCCCCATTCGGACCGTGGCAAGGAAAGGTTATGCCTGAGCGCAAGCCAAAGCTGCAGGCTTCTTCATACATCGCTTTCCGGGGCCTGGTGTCGAACAGATCAGGCTCCCAGATCAGCGGAGTCGAATGCGCAACGCAATGGGCAACGGTCGGATCGACGTAAACCAGCTTGGTTTCGTCGTAGACACTGCGCCATTCGGGAGAATAGTTGCTGCGCAGGAAGGGCTGTTCAAGGGAATCCGATTCCGGGACAACTGCAATCAGCGTTCGCTCGAAGCCGCAAAGGCCACCCAGCCTGAATAGCGCATCCATCCAGGAAGCTTCTGTCCTGCATTCCAGCAATGTGGAAAATCGCTCGATTAACTCCACCGCCCGCCCCGATTGTTCTTGAAAATCCTTTGAGCATGATTTTGTTCGGATTCAAAGCGCATTTCAAGTGGTTCGTGCATGCGCGGCTGGATTATACTACTCGCTAGTCTTTCGGATTGCAGACATGGGTTTGTGGGACCTGTACTTCATTGCCAAGCTTTATCTGTATTTCAGCCACCACATGGGCTTCCATGCAGGGCTGAACCTGGCATTCGCCCTGTTCCTGATTCTCCCTTTTCCGGTGCGATATGCCCGGTTCTCCAAGTTCAAGCCATTATTATCAATTCCTCTCGGCATCTCGCTGTTCTACTATGACACATGGCTTCCGCCAATCTCGAGGGCTTTTTCGCAATCATCCGAACTCAGGGGATTCACGCCTCGCTACCTGATCGAACTTGTGGGGCGCTTCATCAATCCCTATGTCGTTGCAGGAATGGCCGTCGCCTTCATTCTCTATTTCCTGCTCAGAAAAAGGCTGCGCATTTCTTCCTTCGTCTTTATCGCCATGTTCATTCCGCTGATTTGGGCAGGCAAGACAACCGGTCTCCAGGCGAATGTCGATACCGCTTCGGAAGAAGCATCGGGCGCGCCGACGGATGCAAGCCTTTCCGATCAGCTCGATGCATTCTTCAAGCACGAAGCCAGTCGAACTGTCTCGTTCAAGTCCCCGGACAAATCCGATGCGCCTTTCGACATCATTTTCCTGCACATTTGTTCACTCTCCTGGGATGACATCGATTTCACGAAAGAACGTGACAACCCGTTCTTCAAGCGATTCAACATCCTGTTCACCGATTTCAATTCCGCAGTCTCCTATAGCGGTCCAGCGGCCATTCGTCTGCTGCGCAGCAGTTGCGGCCAGCAGCGGCACAAGAATCTTTACGACCCGCCGCGCAAGGAATGCCTCACTTTCGACAATCTTCAGAAAATCGGCTACACGCGGGAAATCGCGATGAACCATGACGGCCTGTACGGGGGATTCCTGAACCCTGACATCCAGGTCCGTGGCGGACTGGACGTCAAGCCATTCGACAACAGCAAATTGCCCACCTACCTCCAGGCCTTCGACGGCACGCCCATCCACGACGACTACACTGTGCTTTCCAAATGGTGGGAAAACCGTCTCGAATCGAACGACAATCGCGTCGTCCTGTACTACAACACCATCAGCCTGCACGACGGCGACCAGTACATGGGCCGCCGCGAGGACAGCATGAAGATCTATCCGGCAAGGCTGCACCAGCTTCTTTCAGACATGAGCCGCTTCCTCGACCTGCTTGAAGCTTCGAAGCGGCGCGCAGTGGTGATATTCATCGGGGAGCACGGCGCATCGGTGCGCGGCGACAAAATGCAGATTGCAGGCTTGAGGGAAATTCCGACGCCGCTGATCACGACAGTGCCGGTCGGAATCAAGCTGATCGGCTTTCATGGCAAGGAACAGATCGTCGTATCCAAGCCCTCCAGTTACCTTGCCATCGCGAAGGTGCTGTCCGAATTCATCGAAATTCCCCCCTTCGGAAAGGACAATCTGAGCATGACCGACTACGTCAGCAACCTGCCCGAAACAGTGCATGTCGCAGAAAACTCGGGCATCGTCGTCATGAGAAGCAACAAGCAATATTACATCAGGTCCAATGGGCAAGATTGGCTGCCTTACGATTCGAACTGACAGTATTCGAATTTGAACAGAATGGCGGTTTGTGGTAGCTTAAACCCTATCTGCGGCACAAGCCGCTCGCACTGGAAACACATGGAACAAGCCGCATTCGGCAGGATCATCTCCGACGCCAACAGCCTCAGACAAGCCCTCGACACGCGCAACAGGGAGCCCATCTCGCTGCTTGGCGAGCAGTTGCTGGCCGAAGGGTTGATCACTCGCATGCAGTTGGAAAAGGCGATCGAGATCCAGCACTTGTCGAAGGACAAACGCATAGGCGAAATCCTCATCGAAGCCGGCGCGGTGAATGCGGATGCGGTCGACTCCATCCTCGCTGCAAGGCTGGGCGTTCCCAGGGTCGATCTGCGCAAGATGGAAATCGAAGCAGAAGCAGTCAAGCTTGTGCCCAACCTGATTGCAAGACGCCTCGTCCTGATGCCCTGCTTCCTGCACCGCAGCCATGTCGTTGTTGCAACGCGCAACCCGCTCGATCATGACACATTGCAGGCGCTGAGATTTGCCACAGGCAAGTACGCCACGACAGTTTTTGCAGAAAAAGATGACGTGGAATGGGCCATAGACCGCTACTACAAGGAACTGAAGCTGCAGGAAGCCTGATCCCTAATATTGCGAATAGGGCCTGACCGGCTGGGGCGGATAGTTAACCGGACCGGATTCAGGATCGAACATGTAGCGCAGGTAGGCCGCAAAATAGTTTGGGGAATAGTATGGGGTATGCGCCGCATCCAAGCTTCCGCCTACAGAGATGTGAGACGTGACCCGGTATTCCAGTGCGCCTCCGAATGAATAGTACAGACCATGGCTCTTCCCCTCCCCGTATGTCTGATTTCCGGTGCTCTGCTGAAGCGCGGGGTCGGTTGGAAATACCGGATCGTCAAGTCTCGAATAGCTGGTGGAAACGGAAAGCGAGCCATCGACCAGGTACGAAAGGCGCTTGTATCTGCCTGACCAGCGCAAAGGCAGGGCAAGCGTGTGGTTCTGTTGGGGGCTGTAATAGCCGCCCTGACCGAAGCTGTAGTTGCTGTAATCATTCCGGTAATGCAGTTCGGAGGCGACGAGACCTGCAGTGAGCTGCATGTCGCTGTCGCTGATGAAATCCCAGCTGACCCCTAATCGGACGCCGCGTTCATTGTTGTTCAACACATTGACACCCGTCACTACATGGTAATCCACGCCGACCGAAGCCGAGAGCCTCCCCTTGCTCCGACTGAAATGCGCGCTCGCCCCGGTGCTTCTCACGCCACCCCATATCTGACCCGTCAGAGGATCATAGGCTCCTGCATATGAAAGCGTACCCCCCGTCACAGGGCGTCTTGAAAAATCGAGAGAATATCCTGTCGTGGCCGTATAGTGCGACCATCTGACTCCGCCCACCAGATAGGAGACGGGGAATCCCATCGGCGTCGTGCCCACATCGAGTCTCAGATCCCCCTTTTCAATTCCTGCCCCGAGCGCAACGCCCTTGGCGCTATTCATCCGATAGGGTGAACCGGAAACCTGATTCTGCAGCAGACTTCCTGCTGCTGCATAGCTGTTCTTCCGATTCAGCTGGGTGAAATTACTGAGAAGCGTGCCGTAATGCTGCAGGTCATAGCCGCTAGATCCTGCCAGGTCTCCAGTATCGATGCTGACTGAATCCATTTGAAGGAAGAACTGCTTCCCGGCGTAACCGAGAGGCACATGAATGATGACTGAATTGTCTGTTTCCTTGATGTTCGAAATGCCTGGTGAACCGTCACGCCTGCTGAGATAGTTCCAGCCCGTTTCGACGTAGGCTTTTGCACGGTGGCGCATCATATCTGCAACTTCGTCCAGCGCCCCTGCATTTCTGAACAACGTAATCGCTTCTTCGTCATGCCCTTCCGCTTTTGCAATGCGCGCCTCCCTGAATATCAGGCGAGGGTCAAAGGGCGCCTTATTCTTGACCGGCTCGACAATCGCACGTGCATCGACAATACCGTTCGTGTCGAGATAATCGTCG
>JAJZPK010000064.1 GCA_021811205.1 Pseudomonadota bacterium | reverse complement strand
GGTCGCGAAATACACCGATACCGACGAGCATTTCTGGTATGACACCTTGAGCAGCGGCGTGGTTCATGTCGATGCGCCTGCACAGGAAATTTCCTCGAAATTCTCAGCCGAGAATCTGACCATTCCGTTAACGGAAAATGCACAAGATCCCATGTATCCGTTCTTCCTGGTTCCTTCAGAGCGCCATTATTTCAGGGATGGTCGTCATGCGAATTGCGGCTGGCTGCAGGAGTCTCCCGATCCGCTGACGACCATCGTCTGGGACTCCTGGGCAGAGATACATCCCAGAACCGCTGCCGCAATGGGCATCAAGGAAGGGGACTGGCTCGAGGTGGCATCGCAAAGCGGAACGGTAAAGGTCAAGGCCTATCTCTTCCCGGGCATACATCCGGATGCCGTGTCGCTCCCGCTTGGGCAGGGGCATGAATCGCTCGGAAGATACGCCAAAGGCGTCGGGGTGAACCCGTTCAGGATGTTGAATCCTGTTTTCGAGAAAGATACGGGCGAACTCGCGATCTACGGTACGCGGGTTTCCATCAAGAAGACTGGCGATTCCGAAATCGTCGTCAAGGACGAGGGACCTGTCAGTACGCAGATGGGACGCAAGCTGGTCGTGACATTGCCTGCTGACGTGGTTCAGCTTTCCAAGGAGATTTAAAAGTGTCCATTACGAATCTTTTGAACAACTGGTCCTTCTACAGGAAAAAGCGTCCATATCGCGGCCAATATGACCTCCACAAGGAATACAGCGAGTACAAGTGGGCCATGGCGCTCGACCTGGACGTCTGTACCGGCTGCAACGCCTGCACTACGGCCTGCTATGCTGAAAACAATCTGCCTGTCGTCGGCAAGAAGCGCTATCTGCATGGTCAGGTGATGCACTGGATCAGAATAGAGCGGTATTGGGATGAAAACATGGGAGAATTTCCGGAAAGTGGAGGGTCTTTCCTGCCCATGATGTGCCAGCAATGCGAGGAGGCACCCTGCGAGACGGTCTGTCCAGTAGGGGCGACTAGCCACACCAATGATGGGTTGAACTCGCAGAATTATCACCGCTGCGTTGGTTCACGCTATTGCTCGGTGAACTGCCCATACAAGGTCAGATATTTCAATTTCTACAATTACCCTTCCACGGCATGGCCTGCTCCTCTTCAGGACCAGTTGAATCCCGATCTGACGGTGCGGACCAAAGGCGTCATGGAAAAGTGCACCTTCTGTGTCCAGCGCCTGAATGAGGCAAAGAGCCGAGCAAGGACAGAGTACAGACTGGTTCGTGACGGGGAAGTCGTTCCTGCCTGCGTTCAGGCATGCCCGACCAGCGCGATCACGTTCGGCAATATCGTCGATCCGAAGTCCAAGGTAGCCAGGATGTGGAAGAATCAGCAGGTTGATCTTTACAAGGACATGCAGGAGAAGGACAGCCGAATTCGCGGCTACCGAATCTTGGAAGATCTGAGGCCTTTCCCGTCCGTGATGTACATGGAACGTATAAGAGATACGGAAGCATAGGACTGACACACTAAGACAGATAATGTTTCTAATTCAAGGAATTTTGTAATGGTCAATACTTACGAAACAGAAGTTGCGGTAGAAAAAAAATTCGTGCCGAAACAGCTCGATATCAATGCGGATATCGAATGGGCGAAGATCAACAAGGACATCCTGCGAAGCCTGGAACGTCCAAGGCCAATCTTCTGGGTGATTTTCATCGCATCGTTCGCGCTTTTCATGGTCGGGGTGTCCTGCGAAGTCTATCAATACCAGACAGGCATGGGGGTCGCGAATCTGGACAATCCCCAAGTATGGGGTCTGTATATTGCAACCTTCATCTGGTGGATCGGCATGGGCCACTCGGGTACGCTTCTTTCCGCGCTGTTGCACATCATGCATGCAGATTGGCGGAAACCGATCTACCGGTATTCGGAAGCGATGACCACTTTCACGCTGATGACTGCTGCGCTGTTCGTTCTCGTTCATCTGGGACGGATATGGCAGTTCTACTATGTGGTTGCCTATCCCAACGAACGCTGGACATGGCCGAATTTCCAGTCTCCGCTGGTTTGGGATGCGACTGCGATCGGCACCTATCTCACTTCTTCGCTGATTTTTCTCTATATCGGGATGATCCCGGATCTTGCGATCTGTCGTGACAACGCTGTCGGCTTTCGCAAAAAGCTCTACCTGTTCCTTTCTCTTGGCTGGATGGGTACGGACAGGCAATGGGCGAACTTCCGAGTGACCTACCTGACCCTGGCCTGTTTCCTGATGCCGCTCGCAGTTTCGGTGCACTCCATCGTGTCCACCGACTTTGCTGCATCGCAGCAGCCCGGATACCACATCACATCGTTCCCACCCTATTTCGTGGCAGGCGCGATTTATTCCGGTCTTGCCGTGATCATCACGCTCTTCATCGTGCTGAGATACACGTTCAGATTCGAAGAATACATGACCATGCCGATTCTCGAGAAGCTTGCAAAGCTCACCTTTGCGGCGGCAATGGTATGGACCTATCTCAACCTAATCGAATATGCGTCGACCTGGTACGGGAATGACATGTATGCGAAGCAGGCGTTGATCTACAGGGCAACCGGCGATTACGCGGTATGGTGGTGGATGATGAACTTCCTGGGTTCAGTGCTGCCGTTTGCGCTGACGTTCAAGAAGGTCAGAACCAATATTCCGACCATGCTTTTCCTGTCCATCTTCCTGAACTTCGGCATGTGGCTCGAGCGCTGGATGATCATTTCCCCGACGCTCGCACATGGGATTTATCCATGGACCTGGGATCATGATCAATGGCCAAGTTTTGTCCAATGGGGAATGGTTGCCGGAAGCTTCGGCTGGTTCAACATGCTGTTCATGCTGTATTGCAAGATATTCCCATCCATTTCAATGTACGAGGTGAAAGAAATGCTGTATGAGCGCCGCT
Organism: Pseudomonadota bacterium; assembly: GCA_021811205.1. Next base: position 9,150 of record JAJZPK010000064.1, on the reverse strand, counting down.
CATTCAAAACCCCGAAGGTTGCGGAAGAGGGGGTTGTCAACAACCAGAATCTGGCAATCGATGGAGGTGTTGCATCATGAGCAAATCACACGTGATGGCGCTCTTTTCTGACTTTGATCAGGCTTCGGCTGCGATCGTCGATCTCAAGGCGGCCAACCTGGATGGATTCAAACTTGACGACGTGACGCTCAAGTCGCCAATCGAGCATCCCGAGATCGAGGAGTTGCTCGGGAAACGGCCGGTGTATGTCAGGATATTCACCTTCTTCGGCGCGCTCTGCGTGCCCTTGCTGGGCTTCCTGTTTGTTGCCTCATCGCAGGCCACATTCCTGCTGCAGCCGAAGGGCGGAAAGCCGGTCATCCCGCTACCCCCCAATTTTGTCCTCACCTACGAGTTTTTCATCCTGGGAGGCGTGTACTTGACTGCGCTCGGCTTTTTCATCAGCGCGAAGCTTCCGATGAGGAGAAACAAGCTTTACAACGCAAGGGTTTCCGAGGATCAGGTCGGCATTCTGATCAAGGCTGACGACTCGATCATGCCGGCCATCAAGGACCTGTTCAGCAAGCATAAGCCGCTGGAAATTTTGGGAGAGGGGAATTAAATGGCAATCAAGCATTGGATAGCCGCCCTGGCCCTCGCTGTTCCTTCTGCGGCCATGGCTTGGCCATGGTCTACAGACATGATGGATCAGCTCAGTATCAAACCTCAGCATGGGCCGATGGGAGTACGTCCCTTCCCCGAGCATTCCGTCCCCATTCCTAGCACGAAAACCTCGATGAGAATTGCCGATCGGGACGAAGCGGATGCAGCCAAGAACCCCGTACCTGCAACGCCTGAATCGATTCACAATGGTCAGAAGCTTTTCGAGATCATTTGCACGCCGTGCCATAATTATTCGGGCAAGGGGGACGGCAAGGTCGGCATGAAGCTCGTTCTTCAGCCTTTCGATTTGACTTCCGAAAGAATTCAGCATGAGGTCACTGAAGGGCACATTTTCGGCTACATCACGTTCGGCGGGGCGATCATGCCTTCTTACGCGAATGATCTGTATCCCAATGAACGTTGGGACATCGTCAACTTTGTTCGCCATGGTTTGCTGCAGTATTCCAAGAACTGGCTCAAGACCCATTACAGTTCTGACAGAGGCAACCTGGACTACACGGACAAAGGCGGTATTCAATAAAGGGGTGAATTGATTATGGTTTCTTATGCCAGCTGGTCGGTATTAACTGTTGATTTTCTGATAATCACATACTTGGCATTCGGGGGAATTACCCTTGCTGCGCTGCTTCACCTCGTCAACGCCAAATGGCGTTTCGATGTGCGGTACATCACCTCGTCCTTCTTTTCGCTTTATCCGCTGGCGTTCGTGCTCCTGCTGATCTTGCTGTGGGGCGGGAAGACGACGTTCCCCTGGGTCACATCAATGGAACCGAAGCCTTTTTGGAATAATCTGACCTTCCTCTCGATCAGAGATATTGCTGCATTCATCGTGATCGGGATACTGGGCGGCTTATTCGTCAGGCTTCAGTGCATTTCCGAGAGGGACCCGGATACCAAGGCGGCATTCCGCAATGTGGCACTGCTCATCCCGTTTGCCTACGTGTTGATCAGCACCATGTTCGCATGGGATTTCGAGATGACGCTGAAGCCTTATTGGGAAAGCTCGATCTATGCCATCTATTTCTTTGTGAGCAATTTCGGCATGTGTCTGTCGGTTTCCGTGACAATGATCTATTTCCTCAACAAGACCGGCATTCTCAGCAAACCGATAGGTGAATATATCTACAATTACTTTGCCCAGATGATGCTTGGATTCACGATCCTGTGGATCTACACTTTCTTTGCACAGTATCTGATCATATGGTACGCCAACCTTCCTGAAGAGACGGGCAGAATATTCCACATGCAGTACGGCAATTACGGCGGGCTGTTCTGGACATTCTTCGCGATGAAATTCGTCTTTCCTTTCATCATGCTTGTACTGCCCTATAACCGGCACAACCCGAAATCGGTGCTGCTTGTTGCAGCGAGCATCATGATCGGAACGTGGATCGAACGTTTCACCTGGATTTCAGGCGTTTCCAACTCGAACCACATGCCCATGACGTCTGCTTTCGACATCGGCGTGACAGCGATCATATTCGGACTCGCTTTCTTCATCGTCAGACTGGCCATGAGGCGTTGCGATTTGATCAAGGCCTGACAGAGCTCCCATCGAATGACCCGTCACCATCGAGGTGACGGGTTTTTTTTTGCATGGCGATTTGCTATCATTGCCACCGCCTCAGGTGTCCCTCATCGGTCGCTTTCAACAGGACAGGCGAGGGATTAAACGGGAAACAGGTGAAATGCCTGTGCTGCCCCCGCAACTGTAAGAGAGCGTGAGTCGTCAATAAGCCACTGTGATTTCATGGGAAGGCGACGGCTTTTTCTCGAGCCCGGAGACCGGCCTGAAGCGTGAGAGGATGTCGCGGGGATGCGGCAGACCGGTCGCTTCATTGAGGCTGCTTCTGTTCGTCCCGCCACTTCCGTTTTGAACTTCGTACGCGGGGTCGCGTACGTTTCGGAGAACGACATGAAGCGCCTTTTTCTTTTCTTGCCGCTGTTTCCTGCAGTGGCATGGTCTGACGATTTTCCTCTGTATGAAGGCAACGAAATCGTCGTAACGGCGGCCAGAATTCCTGAACCGCTTGACCAGAGTCTCGAAGATGTATCGGTTATCAGCCAGAAGGATATCCAGTCTTCAGGCGCACCTGATGTGCTGTCGGTACTCAGAAATCTCGCCGGGGTTGAAATAACCCAATCGGGCGGCATCGGCAAGCAAAGCAGCATATTCATGAGAGGCACCAATTCTGATCACGTGCTTGTTCTGTTAGATGGAGTACGCATCGATTCTGCAACGACCGGAACTGCTGAAGTCGATCAATTGATGCTCGATCAAATTGATCGTATCGAAGTGGTGCGCGGCAATGCCAGCAGCCTGTACGGTTCATCGGCCATAGGAGGGGTGATCCAGATATTCACCAAAAAGGGTGCAGGCAAACCGAATTTCAATTTCAGTACGGGATACGGATCTTACAATTCCAAGCGGCTTTCGTCCGGATTTGGAGGCGTCATCGGAAGCAATCAGTTCCAGATTCAGGCATCCAAATACGCAACCGACGGGATTCCCGCAATCGATACGCTCCTCGCGCCCGCCGCCAATCCGGCAGCCGATGGGTATTCAAACGTTTCGCTGTCAACAAACCTGAGCCACCGTTTCAATGCGGATCACAGGCTGACCTTTTCGGGTTATCAAAGCCGCGGCAACAATAATTACGCCAACGCTTTCGCTGCTTCCACGTCAGATGTCTACAACAATGTCTCATCCATTCAAAAGCTGTCCCTTGTCGAAGAGGATACTATTACTGGCAATTGGAGCAGCAGGCTGATGCTTGCCGATGGCAAGGACAATGAACGCGATTTCCTGAACGGTGCGCAGAGCGATCTCTTCCAGACCGAAAATCAGCAGGCCTCCTGGCAGAACACGGTTGCGCTGAATCGCCATGCTAGACTTGTTGCCGGCGCGGAGAAGCTTGTTCAGCGCGTCTCATCCACCACGTTTTTCACCCAAACGAAGCGTAACGTGAACAGCCTTTTTGCTGGTTACAATGCAGACTACGGCGCACAAGAGATTCAAGCCAATGTGAGGCAGGATGACTATTCGGATTTCGGTGCAGCCAATACTTGGCTCATGGGGTACGGATACCGTTTCACTCACGCATGGCGCGCCACGGTCAATTATTCGACCGCATTCAAGGCGCCCACTTTCAATGATCTGTACTGGCCTCTGCAATATGGCTACCAGGGGAATCCGAATTTGCAGCCCGAGCGCTCGCACAATGCTGAAGCTGGCCTGCACTATATCAGGGGTGGGCAGAAAGTTGATTTTGTCTATTTCAACAACAATATCGACAATCTGATCTCACCCAACAGCGCTGGCACCACCATGGTGAACATCAATCAGGCGCGCATTGATGGGGAAGAGCTGAGCTATGCTGACAAATTCGGCGATACGGATTTCACTGCATCGCTGACAGCCCAGAATCCCAGGGATGCGCTGACAGGCCAGACGCTGCCGCTCAGGGCCAAATTTTACTCTAGTCTGGGCATTTCTCGGCAAATTGGAAAGTTTCAGCTTGGAGGGCAGTGGCAGCATAGCGGCTCGCGCGACGCCACGAATTCGATCGTTTACCCTGCCGTTCCCGTTACGCTTCAAAGCTACAATCTGGTCAACCTGACTGCCGACTATGCCTGGACAAAGCATTGGCATGCTAATGCAAGCATAAGCAATCTATTCAATCAGAACTACATGCTGGTGTACCCTTACAACACCTATGGAAGAACGTTTTTTGTGAGCGTAAGCTATCATCCCTGAAACCATGCATGGTCTCCTTCTCGTTCTGTGTTTGCTCCTTGTGCCGCTTGAGGCACAAGGGCAAGTCCTCGTGCAGGACGATCTTGGGCGATCTGTTTCTTTGGATCGACCGGCAAAACGCATCGTCAGCCTGGCACCCAGCATTACCGAGATGCTTTATGCGGCAGGAGCAGGCAGCAAAATCGTCGGTGCTGTCGACTACAGCGACTACCCAAAAGAGGCGCTTAAGATTCCAAGAGTGGGTGGGGCAGGCGCCCTGGATGTCGAGCGCATCGCAAGCCTCAAACCCGATCTTGTCGTGGCCTGGAAGAGCGGCAATCCTTCAGGCCAGATCGACAAGATCAAAAGTCTAGGCCTGCCTGTTTTCTATGCAGAACCCAGGCGCTTGGCGGATATCGACGTAGACATAAAAAGGCTTGGGGTGCTTGCCGGAAGCCCGGAACAAGCCTTGCAGGCGGCAACAGCGTTTGGAAGCAGTGTTGCAGCCTTGAGAAGCCAGTATTCGAAAAAGAAGGTCGTTTCTGTGTTTTACGAAGTCTGGCCGAGCCCGTTGATGACGGTCAACGATTCGCACATCATTTCCGAAGTGCTGCATCTTTGCGGTGCGACCAATGTGTTCGGGAAACTCCCCATGCTGACGCCGACGGTAAGCACCGAATCCGTCATCGTTGCTGATCCGCAGGCCATCGTATCAAGCGGCCCAGAGAGCTGGCTGAACGAATGGAAGAAATGGGACATTACGGCAGCCAGGGAAGGCCATTTGTTTCACATCCCGAGCGATTTCATCAGCAGACCAAGTCCCAGGATAATCGAAGGCGCCAGGCTGCTTTGCAGTCAAATCGATGCAGCCAGAATCAAGTAGTCCGATTGTGGGACACCCCCATTTTCGGCTATCATACTGCGGTTGAACTCATCCAGAAGATTCATGACCAAATTCATATTCGTGACGGGCGGCGTCGTCTCGTCCCTGGGAAAGGGAATTGCCGCCGCATCGCTCGCCGCTTTGCTCGAATCCAGAGGCATCAATGTCACGATGCTCAAGCTCGATCCCTACATCAACGTCGATCCGGGCACGATGAGTCCCTTTCAGCACGGCGAGGTTTTCGTCACCGAAGATGGCGCCGAGACGGATCTCGACCTGGGTCATTACGAGCGCTTCGTCAGCGCCAAAATGAGCAAGCGCAACAATTTCACCACCGGACAGATCTACGAAAGCGTGATCAAGAAGGAGAGGCGGGGAGATTACCTTGGCGGCACGGTACAGGTCATTCCTCACATCACCGATGAAATCAGACGCTTCATCGAGATCGGTGCGGCTGACGCATCCGTTGCTATCGTTGAAATCGGCGGCACGGTAGGCGATATCGAATCGCTTCCCTTCCTGGAGTCGATCAGACAGATGGGCATCATCTGCGGGCGCAACAACACCTGCTTTATCCATCTTACACTCGTCCCTTATATCCCGTCTGCAGGAGAGATCAAGACCAAGCCTACCCAGCATTCGGTCAAGGAATTGCGCTCCATCGGCATACAGCCCAATATCCTGCTGTGCCGTGCAGACCGCCCCATACCCGACGACGAACGAAGGAAAATAGCGCTATTCACCAATGTCGATGAAGAAGCCGTGATTTCGGCTGTGGATGCGGCAAGCATCTACATGATCCCTGCGCTGCTCCACGAGCAGAACCTGGACGATATCGTGTGCAAGACACTTGATCTGGATGCCCCGCCGGCCGACCTTTCCGTCTGGAACAGGATCGTTTATTCGCTCGAGCATCCAGAGAAGCAAGTCGACATTGCGATAGTCGGAAAGTACGTCGACCTGACCGAGTCCTACAAGTCGCTTTCCGAAGCGCTGATCCATGCTGGCATCCATACCCTGAGCAAGATCAACATCCATTATGTTGATTCCGAAGACATCGAAAAACAGGGTACGGGCTGCCTGGAAGGCATGAACGCGATTCTCGTTCCGGGCGGCTTCGGCAAACGCGGCATTGAAGGCAAGATCTCGGCGATCCGTTACGCGCGTGAAAACAAGATTCCATACCTGGGCATTTGCCTGGGAATGCAGCTCGCAGTGATCGAGTTCGCTCGCCACAAGGCGGGTCTGCTGGGTGCCAACAGCACCGAATTCGAAACCGAAACAGCATTTCCCGTGATTGCATTGATCACGGAATGGATGAACGCCGATGGCAAGATCGAGACCAGGAATGTTCACTCGGATCTTGGTGGGACGATGCGGCTCGGCGGACAGGAATGCACTCTGGAGAAAGGTACGTTGGCGCACGATATCTACAGCTCGGATACCATTATCGAGCGGCATCGGCATCGATATGAGGTCAACAACCAGTACCTGCCTCAGCTCGAAAAGGCAGGGCTCAAGGTCAGCGGCCGGTCGAGCAGCCATGCGTTGTGCGAAATGATCGAGCTGCCTGATCATCCCTGGTTCGTCGCTTGCCAGTTTCATCCTGAATTCACTTCATCTCCACGAACAGGGCATCCGCTTTTCGAATCCTTCGTCAAGGCGGCGCTCGAAAGCAGGGGGGATTCATGAGGCTCTGCGGTTTTGATGTTGGAATTACGCAACCGCTTTTCCTGATTGCGGGCCCATGTGTGATCGAATCGCGCCAGCTGGCGTTCGACACCGCCGGCATGCTGAAGGAAATCTGCGAATCGCTTTCCATCCCGTTCATCTACAAGTCTTCCTATGACAAGGCCAACAGGAGCTCCAGCAAGTCCTTCAGGGGAATGGGGATCGAGGATGGGCTGAAAATTCTGGAGGACGTGAAGCATTTCATAGGCGTACCCGTGCTGACCGACGTCCACGCCATCGAAGAAATCGATGCGGCAGCCTCCGTCGTCGACGTATTGCAGACGCCTGCATTCCTTTGCCGCCAGACGGATTTCATCCAGGCGGCAGCTTCCGCAGGCAAGCCCGTCAACATCAAGAAAGGGCAGTTTCTCGCGCCCTGGGACATGAAACAGGTCGTCGACAAAGCGAAATCCGCAAGCGGCGTCGACAACATCATGGTTTGCGAGCGCGGGGTTTCCTTCGGATACAACAATCTGGTTTCCGACATGCGTTCGCTGATGGTCATGCGCGAAACGGGATGTCCGGTTGTTTATGACGCGACTCATTCTGTCCAGCTTCCCGGAGGACAGGGCGATAGGAGCGGGGGACAGCGCGAATTCGTTCCCGTGCTCGCAAGAGCAGCGGTTGCTGCAGGAATCTCAGGACTCTTCATGGAAACCCATCCTGATCCTTCCGTTGCATTGTCGGATGGACCCAATGCGTGGCCACTCGACAACATGAAGGCTTTGCTGCAGACGCTGAAAGAATTGGATGCTCTGGTCAAAAACCGGGGCTTGATCGAACAAGAGCTGAATCAATAAAGAAAGGTTGTATAGCATGAGTGCCATCATCGATATCATCGCCCGCGAGATACTTGATTCGCGAGGCAATCCGACCGTGGAAGCGGACGTATTGCTCGAATCCGGCGTCCTTGGACGGGCGGCCGTCCCCTCCGGCGCATCCACCGGCACCAAGGAAGCCGTCGAGCTCAGGGACAATGATTCTTCACGCTTCATGGGCAAGGGTGTGCTCAAGGCAGTTGAAAACGTCAACACCGAAATTTCCGAAGCGATCATCGGTCTGGATGCATCAGAACAGGCTTTCATCGACAAGACCCTGATCGATCTTGACGGAACGGACAACAAATCGAGGCTGGGTGCGAACGCGATTCTGGCCGTATCGATGGCAGTCGCCAAAGCGGCCGCCGAAGAGTCTGGCCTGCCGCTTTACCGTTATCTGGGCGGTGCAGGTTCGATGACCATGCCTGTGCCCATGATGAACGTCGTCAACGGCGGGGCGCATGCCAACAACAGCATCGACATGCAGGAATTCATGATCATCCCGGTTGGCGCACAGAGTTTCAGGGAAGCATTGCGATGCGGCACCGAAGTATTTCATACGCTCAAGAAACTCATTGACGCCAAGGGCATGCCCACCACCGTAGGCGACGAAGGCGGATTTGCGCCCAGCCTCGAGAACAACGAAGCTGCGCTGCAACTGATCATGAAAGCGATCGAAGGGGCAGGGTATCTTCCCGGTTCTGACGTTGCAATCGGCATTGATTGCGCAAGCTCGGAATTCTACAAGAATGGCAAATACGAACTCGAATCCGAAGGGCTGAGTCTGAGTTCCGAGGAATTCTGTGATTATCTTGCGAACTGGGTGGACAAATATCCCATCATCAGCATCGAGGACGGCATGGCCGAGACCGACTGGGATGGCTGGAAACTGTTGTCAAAGCGGCTTGCAGGATCTGTTCAGCTCGTTGGGGACGACATTTTCGTGACGAACACGAAAATCCTGAAGGAAGGCATACGCCAAGGCATAGGCAATTCCATTTTGATCAAGATCAACCAGATCGGCACACTCTCCGAAACGTTCGCTGCAATCGAGCTCGCCAAGCGCTCGGGCTATACGGCAGTTGTATCCCATCGCTCGGGCGAGACCGAAGACACCACGATTGCCGACATCGCCGTGGCGCTGAACGCCATGCAGATCAAGACCGGGTCCCTGAGCCGTTCCGACCGACTGGCGAAGTACAATCAGTTGCTTCGCATCGAGGAGGATCTTGGCGATATGGCATCTTATGCCGGACGCGAGGCGTTCTTCCAATTGCGGTAGATGCGCATCCTTCTCCTGATCCTGCTTTCCCTCATTG
>JAJZPK010000063.1 GCA_021811205.1 Pseudomonadota bacterium | reverse complement strand
TGGAAAAAGGAAACCCCCGAGAATGCGCACACTGACCGTCGATCTGAATCACCGCAGCTATCCCATCCATATCGGATCGAGTCTGCTTGAGCGCCCCGAACTGCTGCTTCCCGCATTGGCGCAAAAAAGAGCGGCCATCGTCACCAACACGACGGTCGCCCCGCTTTACCTCGATGCGCTGAAACGGACGCTGAACGAAGCGGGTATCGGCACCATTTCCATCATTCTTCCCGATGGCGAGCGGTACAAGAACTGGGAAACCCTGAATCTGATCTATGATGCCTTGCTGCAAAACCGCTGCGAGCGCAGCACCACCGTTATCGCCCTCGGAGGCGGCGTCATCGGCGACATCTCGGGTTTCGCGGCAGCGACCTATCTGCGCGGCGTGCCCTTCATCCAGATACCCACCACCCTGCTTTCCCAGGTCGATTCCTCGGTAGGCGGCAAGACAGGAATCAACCATCCGCTCGGCAAGAACATGATCGGCGCCTTCTACCAGCCGAAACTGGTGCTTGCCGACACAGGCACGCTGAATACGCTGCCCGACAGGGAGCTCAAGGCAGGCATCGCCGAAATCATCAAGTACGGCCTGATCAGGGACATTTCATTCTTCGAATGGCTCGAAAACAACATGGGCGCGCTGCTTGCGCGCGACCCGGACGCGCTGGGTTACGCCATCTCGCGCTCCTGCGAAAACAAGGCAATCGTCGTCGCGCGCGACGAGCGCGAATCCGGCGAACGCGCCCTCCTCAACCTGGGGCATACCTTCGGCCATGCCATAGAAAACGCGATGGGATACGGAAACTGGCTGCACGGGGAAGCGGTCGCAGCAGGCACCATCCTTGCCGCAAGGCTTTCGCAGAAGCTCGGCATGCTGGCATCAGAGGATGTCGAGCGCATCACCCATCTCTTCGAGCGGGCGGGGCTCCCGACGGCATCCCCGGACATCGGAATCGAGCGCTACATTCAGCTGATGGAACTCGACAAGAAGGTCGAGGGCGGGAAAATGCGCTTTATTGTGCTGGACGAAATCGGCAAGGCCAGCGTCAGATCAGACGTTTCCCGCGACGACATTTCTTTCGCCCTGAAAATCCATGGCTGAACTCGCCCCCTACGCAGCCAGTCCGGAGGCAAGCCGCGGCAGGCGCCACCCGGAAGATCCGCCTGAGGGCCGCACCGAATTCCAGCGAGATCGCGACAGGATCATCCATTCCTCGGCATTCAGGCGGCTCGAATACAAGACCCAGGTGTTCGTGAACCACGAAGGCGATCTTTTCCGCACGCGGCTCACCCACAGCATCGAAGTCGCCCAGATCGGGCGCTCCATCGCACGCAATCTGAACCTCAACGAAGACCTGGTTGAAGCGATCGCGCTTGCCCACGATCTTGGGCACACGCCTTTCGGCCATGCCGGACAGGACGCCCTCAACGACTGCATGAAAACCCACGGCGGTTTCGAACACAACCTTCAGTCGCTGCGCGTCGTGGACATACTCGAAGAGCGGTACGGCGCTTTCGACGGCCTCAATTTGTGCTTCGAAACCCGGGAGGGGATACTCAAGCACTGTTCGACCAAGAATGCCGAGCTCCTGGGCGATGTCGGCGAACGCTTCCTGAAAAGGCAGCAGCCGAGCCTGGAGGCCCAACTCGCCAACCTTGCGGATGAAATCGCCTACAACAACCACGATGTCGACGACGGCCTGCGCTCTGGCCTCATCACGCTGGACGAGCTTGCTTCCGTCCCCATATTCGCAAGACACACAGAAATGGCCCGATCGCATTTCCCTGAAATTTCAGGGCGGCGCATCATCCATGAAACCATCCGCCGCATGATCAACTCCCAGGTGGTCGACCTGATCGTGCAGAGCGGCAGGAACATCGCGTCCTGCAACCCCGAAAACATGGAAGGCGTGCGCGCTTCCCCCGCGCTCATCGCATTCAGCCCGCAAATGCGGGAAGAACAACAGGAACTCAAGCATTTCTTGAGAACGCGCCTGTACCAGCACTACAAGGTGACAAGGATGAGTGCGAAAGCCAAACGCATCGTTTCCGACCTGTTTACGGCCTTCACCCAAGACCCCCGCCTCCTGCCCGCGCAATTCCAGGAAAAAACCGACGGCGACATCACGCGCGTCACGGCCGACTATATCGCGGGCATGACCGACCGCTACGCCATCCGAGAACACCGGCGCATCTTCGCTGTCGAAGAAATTACCCTTTGAGTTTCGAGGTTGAAGTGATTCCCCTGAATAAGGTAGAATCAAAAACTTTCCCTTGAGCATTCAGGGGGTGTGGCGCCTGAAGCGCCCGCTATCGACAGCTTATAGATCAAGAGGTAGAACTTGAGCCAATTCACGTTGCCTGGAAGGCAGGGATTGTACGACCCGGGTTTCGAGCACGACGCCTGTGGCGTCGGCTTTATCGCCCACATCAAGGGGGAAAAGCGCCACAGCATAGTCAGCCAGGGGCTGCAAATCCTGAAGAACCTCACCCACAGGGGTGCGACCGGCGCAGACCCGCTTGCAGGCGATGGCGCCGGCATTCTGATCCAGATTCCCGATGCCTATTTCAGGCAGCAATGCGGCTTTTCGCTCCCCAGCTCGGGCGAATACGGCGTCGGCATGATTTTCCTGCCCAAAAACGTCAAGGAACGCGAAGCCTGCGAGAAAATCATTTCCGATCTTGTCTCGTCCGAAGGCCAGAGGCTGCTGGGTTGGCGCGACGTGCCCACCAAAAATGCCGGGCTTGGCGAAGGCGTCAAGAAGGTCGAGCCCTGCGTGCGCCAGGTGTTCATCGGCAGTACTTGCCAGGATCAGGACAGCTTCGAGCGGCGGCTGTTCGTCATCAGGAAAAGCATCGAGCACGCCGTGAGGAAGCTCGGACTCACCGAGGCTTTCTATATCCCCTCGATGTCTTCGAGGACCATCGTCTACAAGGGCATGCTGCTGGCCGACCAGGTCGGAGAATATTATCCCGATCTCGAAAACGAAGCGGTCGTCTCCGCGCTTGCGCTGGTGCATCAGCGTTTTTCGACCAACACATTCCCGACCTGGGATCTCGCCCATCCTTTCAGGATGATCGCGCACAACGGCGAAATCAACACCATGCGCGGCAATGTCAACTGGATGACTGCGCGCCACGAAGCCATGTCCTCCCCCGTGTTGGGCAACGACCTCGAAAAGATCTGGCCGCTGATCGTCGAAGGCCAGTCCGACTCGGCCTGTTTCGACAACGCGCTCGAACTGCTCGTGGCGGGCGGTTATTCGCTCGCCCATGCGATGATGATGCTGATCCCGGAAGCCTGGGCGGGCAATCCCCTCATGGACGAGGCGCGCCGCGACTTCTACGAATACCATGCCGCTCTGATGGAGCCCTGGGATGGCCCGGCTGCAGTCGCCTTCACGGACGGCAGGCAGATCGGTGCGACCCTGGACAGGAACGGGCTGAGGCCTGCGCGCTACCTGATCACCGACGACGATCTGGTCGTCATGGCCTCCGAGATGGGCGTGCTCGACATTCCGCAAAACAGCATCGTCAAGAAATGGCGCCTGCAGCCGGGCAAGATGTTCCTCATTGACCTGGAAGCCGGGCGCATCATCGACGACAGGGAGCTCAAGGATACGCTCGCCGCCAAGAAGCCTTACGGCAAATGGCTGGGCGAATCCAGGCTGCTGCTCTCCGATCTTCCCGAAACGGGTTCGGAAGCCGGTCATTCTGCGTCGCTGCTCGACTGCCAGCAGGCTTTCGACTACACGCAGGAAGACCTCAAGTTCCTGATGCAGCCCATGGCTGCGACAGGCCAGGAAGCGACCGGATCCATGGGCAACGATTCGCCGCTCGCGGTGATGTCGAACAAGCTCAAGCCGCTCTACAACTATTTCAAGCAGCTCTTCGCTCAGGTCACGAACCCGCCGATCGACCCGATCAGGGAAGAACTGGTGATGTCGCTCGTTTCCTTCATCGGCCCCAAGCCGAACCTGCTCGGCATAGACGAGACGAAACCCCAGGCGAGACTGGAAGTGAGCCAGCCCGTCCTGTCCTCAGCCGACATGGAAAAGCTGAGGAAAATCTCGGACCTCACGGGCGGGCGCTTCACCTCGAAGGTGCTGGACATCTGCTATCCTGCAGCGGACGGCGCTGCCGGCATGGAAGCCGCATTGAAATCCCTTTGCGATACTGCAGAGAAGGCCGTGCATGAAGGCGTCACCATCCTGATCCTCTCCGACCGGTCTGTCGATGCACGCCGCATGCCGATTCCCGCATTGCTTGCAACATCGTGCGTGCATCACCATCTCGTCAAGACCGGCCTCAGGACGAGTTCGGGTCTCGTGGTCGAAACCGGATCCGCGCGAGAGGTTCACCATTTCGCGCTGCTCGCGGGATACGGCGCAGAAGCGGTTCATCCGTGGCTCGCATTCGAGACCATCGAAAACATGACGGAAATGCTTCCCGCCGACCTGTCTCCCGCGGAAGCCAAGAAGCGCTTCGTCAAGGCCGTTTCCAAAGGGCTTCTGAAGGTCATGTCGAAGATGGGCATATCGACCTATCAGTCCTATTGCGGCGCACAGATTTTCGAGGCGATCGGATTGAATTCGGCCTTCATCCAGCGCTATTTCCCCGGCACTTCCAGCCGCGTTGAGGGCATCGGTCTTGACGAGGTCGCCAAAGAAGCCGCGGAAATCCATCAACTTGCCTTCGGCGATGCGCCGCTTTACCGGAATGCGCTGGACGTGGGCGGCGAATATGCCTACAGATTGAGGGGCGAAGCCCATCTCTGGACGCCCGAGAGCATTTCGAAGCTGCAGCATGCGACGCGCTCCGGCAGCTTCAGCACCTACAAGGAATACGCGAAACTCATCAACGATCAGAGCGAGCAGCTGATGACGCTGCGCGGGCTTTTCGACATCAAGCCGGGAAAGCCCGTTCCGCTCGAGGAAGTCGAGCCTGCAAAGGAAATCGTCAAGCGCTTCGCCACCGGCGCGATGTCGCTCGGCTCCATTTCCAAGGAAGCGCACAGCACGCTCGCCATCGCCATGAACAGGATAGGCGGCAAGTCCAATACCGGCGAAGGCGGCGAAGATCCTGTCCGCTTCAAGCCCTTGCCGAATGGCGATTCGATGCGCTCCGCGATCAAGCAGATCGCTGCCGGCCGCTTCGGCGTCACTGCTGAATACCTGGTCAATGCCGACCAGCTTCAGATCAAGATGGCGCAGGGCGCAAAACCAGGTGAAGGCGGCCAGCTGCCCGGTCACAAGGTCAGCGAATACATCGCCAAGCTGCGCCATTCCGTGCCTGGAGTCGGGCTGATTTCCCCGCCGCCGCATCATGACATCTATTCGATTGAGGATCTCGCCCAGCTGATCCACGACCTCAAGAACGTCAATCCCGCTGCGAGCATCAGCGTCAAGCTCGTGTCCGAAGTGGGCGTCGGAACCATCGCGGCAGGCGTGGCCAAGGCGAAAGCCGACCACATCACGATCTCCGGATACGACGGCGGCACGGGCGCAAGCCCCTTGAGCTCGGTCAAGCATGCCGGAGGCCCGTGGGAACTCGGCCTTTCCGAAACCCAGCAGACCCTGGTGCTCAACAAGCTCAGAGGCAGGGTAGCCGTGCAGGTCGACGGGCAGATGAAGACCGGACGCGACGTATTGATAGGCGCACTCCTGGGCGCGGACGAATTCGGCTTCGCAACCGCCCCCCTGGTGGTCGAGGGCTGCATCATGATGCGCAAATGCCATCTCAACACCTGTCCGGTCGGCGTCGCCACTCAGGACGAGACGTTGCGCAAGAAATTCTCGGGACAACCCGAACATGTCGTCAACTATTTCTTCTTCGTCGCCGAGGAAGTGCGCGAATACATGGCCCAGATGGGCATCAGGAAATTCGACGAGCTGATCGGAAGGACCGATCTGATCGACGTCCGTCGTGCCGTCAATCACTGGAAGGCAAAGGGACTCGACCTGTCGGGCGTGCTCTACAGCCCCGACATGCCGAGCGACATCGCCCGCCATCACCAGGAATCCCAGGACCACGGCATTGCCAAGGCGCTCGACCACAAGCTGATCGACCAGGCTCAACCTGCAATCCGGAATGGCGCGCCTGTCAGGATCGAAAGCGGAATCAGCAACGTCAATCGCTCTGCAGGGGCCATGCTCTCGGGCGAAGTGGCTAAGCAATACGGCCACGCAGGCCTTCCCGACGATACCATCCATGTCAAATTCAGGGGAACGGCAGGACAAAGCTTCGGCGCATTCCTCGCATCCGGCGTCACGTTCGAACTCGAAGGCGACGGCAACGATTATGTCGGCAAGGGACTATCGGGCGGCAGGATCGTGATCTACCCGGACAAGGACTGCAAGACCGTTCCCGAAGAAAACATCATCGCCGGCAACACCGTGCTTTATGGAGCAATTTCGGGAGAGGCCTACTTCAGGGGTGTCGCGGGAGAGCGGTTCGCCGTACGCAACTCAGGCTGCACCACTGTCGTCGAAGGCGTGGGCGACCACTGCTGCGAGTACATGACCGGCGGCGTTGTGGTCGTTCTGGGACAAACCGGGCGCAATTTCGCGGCCGGCATGAGCGGCGGGGTCGCCTATGTGCTCGACGAAGAAAATAATTTCGAAGCGCGCTGCAACCTTGCGATGGTCGAGCTCGAACCCATTCCAGAAGAAGCCGCGCTGGACGAATCCGGGGGCCTCGAATCACACGGGAAAGTCAGCGTCGATCACCTTGCCCAGAGCGATCAGACCCTGTTGCGCAGGCTGATCTCGAACCATTTCGCCTATACGGGAAGTGCACGGGCAAAGGCGATACTGGACAACTGGGCGCAGTACATGCCGAAATTCGTGAAGGTCATGCCCACCGAATTCAGGCGTGCGCTTCAAGACATGAAAAACAAGAAGGCCGTATTGGAGTCTGCGTAATGGGCAAGCCGACAGGGTTCATGGAAATCAAGCGCGTCGACGAATCAGCTTCGCCGGTCGATGAGCGCATCCGTCATTATCACGAATTCGTTCTTCCGCTTTCCGAAGAAGGAATACGCCAGCAAGGCGCACGCTGCATGGATTGCGGCATTCCTTTCTGTCATTCGGGATGTCCCGTCAACAACATCATTCCCGACTGGAACGATCTGGTCTACAAGGGCAGATGGCAGGACGCACTCGAGGTGCTGCACTCGACAAACAATTTCCCCGACTTCACCGGAAGGATATGCCCCGCCCCTTGCGAAGCCGCCTGTACCCTGAACATCAACGATGATGCTGTGACAATCAAGTCGATCGAACATGCCATCGTCGACAAGGGCTGGGAAGAGGGCTGGATCAAGCCCCAAGTGCCGTCAAGAAAAACAGGCAAGAAAGTGGCCGTGGTCGGCTCCGGCCCCGCCGGGCTCGCCTGCTCCCAGCAGCTTGCGCGCGCCGGGCACCAGGTTGTCCTGTTCGAGAAGAACGACAGGATAGGCGGTCTGTTGCGCTACGGCATTCCCGACTTCAAGTTCGAAAAGCGTCACATCGACAATCGAGTAGAACAGATGAAGCAGGAAGGCGTCGAATTCCGGGTGAATCAGCATGTGGGAATCGACTTTCCGGCCAAAAGTCTCGTCGACGAATACGATGCCGTAGTCCTCACCGGAGGAAGCGAAACGCCACGTGATCTTCCCGTCCCGGGGCGCGAACTCGACGGCGTGCATTTCGCGCTGGATTTCCTCATTCCGCAGAACAAGAAGAATGCCGGCGACAAGCTGCCTTCCCAGATCATCGCAAAAGACAAGCATGTCGTCGTCATCGGAGGCGGAGACACCGGCTCGGATTGCGTCGGCACCTCGATCAGGCAAGGCGCAGCTTCCGTGACCCAGCTCGAAGTCATGCCAAGGCCGCCCGAGAAGGAAAACAAGACGCTCACCTGGCCCAACTGGCCAATGAAGATGCGCACTTCGAGCTCCCAGGAAGAGGGGTGCGAAAGGGATTGGAGCGTCGTCACGAAAAGCTTTTCCGGCAATAATGGAAAAGTCGGGAAGCTGCATGCCGTACGCGTCGAGTGGGTCCCGAATGATGCTGGCGGCATGAAGATGCAGGAAATCGCAGGTTCCGATTTCGAGATCAAGGCCGATCTCGTGCTGCTCGCCATGGGCTATCTTCACCCTGTACAAGAAGGCATGCTGAAGGAACTCGGCATCGAATTCGACGGCCGAGGCAACATCAAGGCCGACACCAACAAATACCAGACCTCCATTCCCAAGGTCTTCTCTGCCGGGGACATGCGCCGCGGCCAGTCGCTCGTGGTCTGGGCGATCAGGGAAGGCAGACAGGCCGCACGATCTGTCGACGAATACCTGATGGGACATTCGGAATTACCGCGATGAACACACTCAAGAACGATACTTTCATCCGCGCCCTGCTGCGCGAACCCGTTCCCTATACGCCCATATGGATGATGCGTCAGGCGGGGCGTTATCTTCCCGAATACAACCAGACGCGATCCCGTGCGGGAAGCTTTCTCTCCTTGTGCAAGAATCCCGACCTTGCGACCGAAGTGACATTGCAGCCGCTTGCACGTTTTCCGCTGGATGCCGCGATCCTTTTTTCGGACATCCTGACCGTCCCCGATGCGATGGGGCTCGGGCTCTATTTCGCAGAAGGCGAAGGTCCGAAATTCGAACGGCCCCTGAGGGACGAATGGGAAATCAAGAATCTGACTTCCCCGGACCCTGCCGTCCATCTCCGCTATGTCATGGATGCGGTCTCCCAGATCCGCAAATCCCTGGACAATTCCGTTCCACTGATCGGCTTTTCCGGAAGCCCGTTCACCCTTGCCTGCTACATGATAGAGGGCGGCAGCAGCAGCGACTTTCTCCACACCAAGACGATGCTCTACCGCAGACCCGAACTGCTGCACCACATACTCGAGATCAATGCCAACGCCGTTGCGGACTACCTGAATGCACAGATCGAGCATGGTGCGCAGGCCGTGATGATCTTCGACTCCTGGGGGGGGGCGCTGTCAGAGGCGGCCTATGCCGAATTTTCGCTCGCCTACCTGGAAAAAATCGTATCAAGGCTTCACAAGAAGCATGACGGATCCAGAATTCCAAGCATCGTGTTCACCAAGGGCGGCGGCCTCTGGATAGAAAAAATCGCCTCTATAGGCTGCGATGCCGTGGGTCTCGACTGGACAATGGATATAGGACGGGCAAGGCGCCTGGTGGGCGACAAGGTAGCCCTTCAGGGCAATCTCGATCCCTTCGTGCTGTTCTCGGAGACTGCGCAGATCGCAGCGGAAGCGGAGAAAGTATTGGCAAGCTTCGGACATGGCAGCGGCCACGTATTCAACCTCGGTCACGGCATATCCCAGTACACCAATCCGGATCACGCCGCCGTTCTGATTGAAACCGTTCGCTCTTCGAGCCGGAAATACCACGAAGTCGCCTCGCAATAAACGGGGTCTCATAACATGCAGTCCGCATATAACTATGCGGACTTATGCACATTTCGCCAAAAACCGGATGGGAGTTTCGCGCCGAGCAGCGCAATCCCAGTTATTTGATTTTTCAGTGAATAATTTTCACGCCATGGGTTTCACGCCGGGGAATTGCCTTTAAAGATAAAAACTTAACCGAAATTGAACGAATAATTCACAAAATTATCAACAGGTTTTGTGAGTAACTTTTTATCCTGTCCAAATAGCATGTTATATCACTTTCCTAGAATTCACCCTAATGAGGCGGCCTAACCTTACAAAATGGCTTCCGACAATTGCGCCAATATCATCAAGGTCGCCCTGGACATCCCGGTTCCCGGACTGTTCGATTATCTGGCGAAAGATGCCGACATCGGCGATATCGGCGCCAGGACAATCGTTCCTTTCGGGGCCAAGAAGCTGACCGGCATCGTGCTCGGAATTTCCCCAGAAAGCGACATCCCGGTTGAGCGCCTCAAATCTGCCGAATTCGTGTTCCGGGACATCCCGCCGCTTTCAGGGAAACTCCTCGATCTTTTCCGCTTCTGCAGCGCTTATTACCACCAGCCGATCGGTCAGGTCATCCTTAATGCGCTGCCTGCTCGTCTCAAGACACCGAAGAGCGTCGAAATAAACCGCCCGCGCCGTTTTTCGCTCACCGATGATGGTCTCAAGGCCACTGTCCGGGGCAGACAAATGAGAAGCCTGATCGAGCGCCTGAAGGATAGTCCTGGCTTGAATGAAGCCGAAATCAGGGAAACGCATCCCGCTCAAACGCTCGGGAAACTGGTCTCTCTCGGCCTGGTCGAGGAAATTCCGGAAAAAACGCTGCCGCTTTCGATTTCGCCGTCTCCGCAGCTCACGCTCGAGCAGGCGAACGCCGTGGCGCGCATTCTCCAAGAAAAGGATAAATTCCATCCCTGGCTGCTTTACGGCATCACAGGAAGCGGCAAGACGGAAGTCTATCTCCAGGTCATTGCCAATATCCTGGGTGCCGGCAAGCAGGTGCTTTTCCTCGTTCCCGAAATCAACCTCACGCCGCACCTGGAAAACCTGTTCGCAGCCCGGTTTCCCAATACCGCCATCGTGAGCCTGCACAGCGGGCTCAATGATACGGAAAGACTGCAGGGATGGCTGATGGCGCAATCTGGAAAAGCGGGGATCGTGCTTGGCACGCGTCTCGCGGTCTTCACGCCGCTCCCGAACCCCGGCCTCATCGTCGTCGACGAGGAACATGACGCCTCATTCAAGCAGCAGGAAGGCCTGCGCTACAGTGCCCGCGATGTAGCCGTATTTCGCGCCAAACAGGAAGCCGTCCCCATCGTTCTGGGCTCAGCCACCCCTTCCCTCGAAAGCTATCGCAGCGCCCAGACTGGACGCTACGGCCTGCTCGAATTGCGTCACCGCGCAATTCAGAACGCGACGCTGCCGCGCATACGCTATATCGATCTCAGGCATGAAAAACGAAAAGGCGGACTGAGCGACAAGCTGATCGAAGCCATATCCCTTCGCCTGAATCGAGGCGAGCAGAGCATGGTTTTTCTCAACAGGCGGGGATATTCCCCTGCCATGATCTGCAGAGCCTGTTCCTGGACCCCGTCTTGCCCGCGCTGCACAAGCAGACTGGTGTTGCACCTGAAGCAAGGACGCTTGCGCTGCCATTACTGCGGATTCGAAGAGAAAATACCGTCCGCCTGCCCCGAATGCGGCAACCTGGATCTCAAACCGGTCGGACATGGAACGCAGCGCATCGAATCCGAGCTCGGCAGCCTGTTTCCAGATGCCCGCATTCTGCGGATAGACCGGGACAGCATCAGGAAAAAGCATGACTGGCTCAATATGCTCGACAAAATCAGGAGCGGAAAAGCGGACATTCTGATTGGCACGCAGCTCCTTGCTAAAGGGCACGATTTCCCGAATCTGACCCTGGTGGGCATTCTCAATTCCGACGCCTCGCTCTACAGCAGCGATTTCAGGGCCTCGGAACGGCTTTTCGCCCTGCTCACACAGGTCTCTGGAAGAGCTGGCCGGGCAGATTCCCCTGGAGAAGTGCTGATCCAGACAGAATACAAGGATCACCCCCTTTACCGGGCGCTCGAGCATCACGATTTTGACGCTATTGCAGCCATGCTCCTTGAAGAGCGGTCCACGGCAGGCTTTCCGCCTTATGTCCATCAGGCGCTGATACGCGCGGAAGCGCCCGTCCTCGACCGTGCGATGGGCTTCCTCGAGAAAGTGAGATCGGTCGCCTCGAAAATCGCACAGGATGTCACTATTTTCGACCCGGCCATCGCGTCCATGATGCGCCTGGGCAACATGGAAAGGGCGCATATACTCTTTCAGTCAGCCTCGCGAACCAGGCTGCAGAATTTTTTGGAAGCGCTCTTGTCGAACCTCGATCCTGCGACTATTCGCGCAGTGAAATGGCATATCGACGTAGATCCTCTAGAGTTTTAGTCTGACCAGAAGATATAATTACGGGCAACATTATGACTTTCGACTTCAAAACCCATCTCGTCGCTCTGTTTTCCGAGGCGCTCACTCAAGTTGACGCACCGGAAATCCATCTTGAGCGCCCAAAACTTTCCGTGCACGGCGATTATTCCTGCAATATCGCCATGCAGCTCGCAAAATCGCTGAAAAAGAATCCGCGAGAAATCGCG
>JAJZPK010000062.1 GCA_021811205.1 Pseudomonadota bacterium | reverse complement strand
CTAACCCGTCTTTCGGAACTGGATGAGCAGTCGGGTTTTCCTTCAAAAATTCGACGATATGATCGGCCGCAGCCCGCCCGAAAACGAGCAGATCCAGCAGGGAATTGCCGCCAAGGCGATTCGCGCCGTGCACGGAAACACATGCGCATTCGCCAATTGCGTATAGCCCCTGAACGGCCTCTTCCGGCCCTGTTTTGGCAGGCACAACAACCTGTCCTCGGTAATGGGTCGGGATGCCGCCCATCATGTAATGGGCGGTGGGCACGACTGGAATCGGGGCTTCCAGCGGATCCACATGAGCGAATTTCATGGAGATTTCGCGTATTCCAGGAAGCTTGTCCAGAATCACCTCGCGCCCGATGTGATCAAGCTTCAGGAGCACGTGATCTTTGCTCTTGCCGCATCCCCTGCCTTCGTGGATCTCGATCGCGATCGCTCTCGCCACCACGTCGCGCCCCGCAAGATCCCTGGCGTGCGGCGCATAGCGCTCCATGAAGCGCTCCCCTTCACTGTTGACGAGATAGCCACCTTCTCCCCTTACGCCTTCCGAAATGAGAATGCCCGCACCAGCCACTCCTGTAGGATGGAATTGCCAGAATTCCATGTCCTCGAGCGGAATCCCCGAACGGGATGCCATTCCCAGACCATCCCCGGTGTTGATGAAGGCATTGGTGCTCGCGTGGAAGATGCGCCCAGCTCCGCCCGTGGCAAGCAGCGTCGCTTTTGCCTCGACAAGCAGCGGTTCGCCCTTTTCCATATCGAGCGCGACGACGCCGAGCACGCGCCCTTCGCCATCTTTGACCAGATCGATCGCCATGTATTCGACGAAAAAATGCGTCTTGGCCTGGATGTTCTTCTGGTAAAGCGTGTGCAGCACGGCATGCCCAGTCCGGTCGGCTGCCGCACAGGTCCTTGTTGCCTGGTCGCCGCCGAAATTCCTCGATTGCCCGCCGAAAGGCCGTTGGTAGATCTTGCCATTTTCCAGCCGTGAGAAGGGAAGCCCGAAATGCTCCATTTCATAGACGACCTGAGGCCCCATCCTGCACATGTATTCGATGGCATCCTGGTCGCCGAGATAATCGGACCCCTTGACCGTGTCGTACATGTGCCAGAGCCAGTCGTCTTCTGTCACGTTGCCGAGCGCTGCGGTGATGCCGCCTTGCGCTGCAACGGTATGCGATCGCGTCGGAAAAACCTTGGTGAGCACCGCCACATTGCACCCTGCATTGGACAAATGAAGCGCGGCGCGCATGCCGGCTCCGCCCGCACCGATGATCGCAACGTCGAATTTCCTTTTCTCCATCAGATTCCCCAGAGTATGCGCACGGACCAGATTGCATAGACGGACAACGAAAGGATGACCGATACTTGCAGAAGCAAGCGCATACCCGTCGAATGAACGTAATCCATCAGAATGTCGCGCATGCCGATCCATGCATGGAGGAAAAGAGCGAAACAGAAGAGCTGCATGCCTACCCTGATCCATTCTTGCGACATGAACATCTTCCAATCCGCGTAGGACGATGGCGAGCGAACAATCAAAGAGACGATAAAAAGAACAATGAAGACAGCCATGATAGCGGCGGAAATGCGCTGCACAAGCCATCCCACAATGCCGTAATGCGCCCCGGATACCGTCCTTTTCACCATAGCTTGAATCCCAAATAGAGCGTGAGCAGGAGACTTGCGGCCATCACCCATCGGCTGGCCGCCCTTGCGGATCCGAGCGATACGCCGATCCCCAGGTCGAGCAACAGGAAACGGATTCCGGCGAAAAGATGATGCAACATGGCCCAAATCATCAGCATGTCGATCAGCTTGGCCGGTATCGAATCGAACATTTGTCTCAGGGCATCGAATTCCCGGTTCGAGCTCAGGCTCGCTTCCAGACTATAAAGCATAATAGGGATCGCCAAAAAGAGAAGCAAGCCGCTCACCCTGTGCAGGATGGACACGAATCCCGGCAGGGGAAGCCTGATTCTGAAAAGGTCGAGATACCTGGGCCTCATGTCCTTACCTTTCTATGGATGAATAGCGGCGATTCCAGAAGCGCCCTGAAGCGTGTACCATTTTACAACAGGCCTAGAAAGTGGGGAAATCGATGAGACAACCGGTCAGAATCGCGGTCACCGGGGCCGCAGGCCACATCGGCTACAATCTTCTTTTCCGTATCGCATCTGGCGACATGCTCGGCTACCGGCAGCCCGTCATCCTTCAGCTCCTTGAAATCACGCCATCGCTCAATGCGCTCAGAGGAGTGGTGATGGAACTTGACGACTGCGCCTTCCCCCTCCTTTCAAGCGTTCACGCGACCGACATTCCCGAAGAGGCTTTTGCAGGTGCCGACATCGTCATCATGGTAGGCAGCAGCCCGAGGAAAGTCGGCATGGAGCGCAGCGATCTTTTGACCGTCAACGGCGAAATTTTCAAGACGCAGGGCATTGCGCTCGACAAGGTCGCATCCGCGCGCGCGAAAGTGCTGGTCGTGGGCAACCCGGCGAACACCAATGCGCTCATCGCGGCAAGTCACGCTAAAAGGCTCGATCCGGGAAACTACTCTTCGATGATGCGCCTCGATCACAATCGGGCGCTCTCAAGGATAGCCGCTCATGCGGGCAGACCGGTCCACCATGTGAGGAAGGCGATCGCCTGGGGAAACCATTCCTCGGCTCAGTTTCCCGATCTTTATCATGCAGTGGTCGACGGCATCAATGCGAACCAGTTCATTCACGACCAGGACTGGGTGGAAAATGCGTTCATTACCGGCGTTCAGAACAGGGGAACAGAAATTCTCAACGCGCGCGGTGCGAGTTCGGTGGGAAGCGCTGCCAATGCCGCCATATGCCATGTCAGGGACTGGCTGCTTGGCACGCCGGAACATGACTGGGTGAGCATGGGCGTTCTCTCGAACGGCAGCTACGACATTCCGGAAGGCGTGATCTATGGATTCCCGGTCCTGTGCAAGGACGGGCGCTATTCGATCGTCGAGGGTCTCGAAGTCACCCCCTTCATGAGACAGCGGATGGATGCATCCTACAGAGAGCTGCTCTGGGAACGCGACCAGGTCAGGCATCTCATGGGGTGAAAATTCCGGATTCGGGCAAGCCCTTCTCAAGCAGCAAGATTCTTGCCATTTCCAGGAAATCCTTGGGGCCTGATACATAGACGTCTCTGTCGGAAATATCCGGAAGGCATGCCAGGTCATGGAATTCGACATAGCTGAAATTGTCGAGTGCATCTTCCCACGCTCGGCAAAGATTGGAAAGATAGGTATCATCTCCGATCCTGAAAAGAGTGATCGAAGCAAACGCATCGAGCGCCATGGCATGCTCGATCAGGCTCTTGGCTTGCGCGAATCCGGTGCCAGAGGCGATGAAGCAAGGCTGCCTGCCTGTATCCTCACGCAGCACGAAATTGCCGAAAGGTCCGTGCAGCATCAAGGACTGGCCTCTCTCTGCGCCTGCTAACGCATCATCCGGCGGAATATGGAATTCGATGTTGCGGTCGTCGCACGGACAGCTCGCGATCGGGTACTCGCGCTTGCCGAGCATCACGCTTTGACCTGCAAGGAAGCGCAGACGGCTGGTCCTGGGCGTCTGAAGCATGATTCTCGTGACATTGCCAAGATTTTCCACCGCCCTCACCTTCGTCTCGATTTCCTGGGCAGGAATGTCTTCGGGCCGGTTTGCTTCCAGCGCCTCGATCACGACGTCGGTGACTGCGGCATGGGAGCAGGTGAGAATGTAGCCCGCGCTTTTTTCCGCTTCGCTGAAGACGTAATCGTGATGCTTCACTTTTTTCGTATCCCCTGAGACCACCCGAGCCTTGCACAGGCCGCAATTGCCGCTGCTGCAGCCGTAGTTGAGAGCAAGTCCCGACCTCAATGCAGCCTCCAGCAGCGTGTCATTTCCTTCAGCAAAATATTCGTGCCCGCTCGGGCGTAACGTCACGTGTGCGGAAACGATACGCAGGTAACCTTCCAGCGCATCCAGTTCATCGGGAGATTCGGTCACAAGCGCTTCCTCGAGTTCATGATCCAGCCATTTTGCCAGATCATCGATTTCGGGACGAGAGCGCAAGGCGTTCAATTTCTCGATCGTTTCCACGACGATGGCATGGTAGCGTTCGAGATGCAGCCTGAAGTCGGCGAGTTCCCTGCTTTGTTCGTAAAGCCTTGCTGAGAGCACTTCCCTGTCGGGCAAAACGCGTTCCCTGACCCGCTTTCCGAAGGACTCTTCCTTGATTTTCGCAATGCGCTCGAAGACGGGATCCTCGTCGAAATGGCTTTCAGGGAAAGCTGCGCGCAGCGCCTCTATCGAAACCATGCCGTCAAAGGATTCGAGCCTACCCTCCTTGACGTACTGCTGCAGCATACCTCTCGGCACGCCAATCAGTCTTGCCGCCCTGGACAAAGTCAGAAGCTGGGACATTTCCACCTCCACAGAAAGTGTAGGCATGGCGGCGTAATCGCGCAAGCGCCTTGAATCTGCGCGGTTGCTGTGATAAATCTAAGCAAATATCTGTAAAGGAGATTCGAATGACCGATCTTTTCTCTCCCATCAAGCTCGGAAATATCGCGCTATCCAACCGCATCGTGATGTCTTCGCTCACGCGAAACAGGGCTGGGGCGGGCAACGTGCCGACAGACCTCGTCGCGGAGTACTATCGACAAAGGGCAAGCGCGGGACTGATCCTGACAGAAGCATCACCGATCTGCCCTGAGGGTCATGGCTATCCCAGAACGCCAGGCATCCACAGCAGGGAACAGATCGAAGGCTGGAAGAAGGTGACGCGCGCAGTGCACGATGCGGGTGGGAAAATCGCGATCCAGCTCTGGCATGTCGGGCGCATATCCCATCCGGATCTCCAGCCGAATGGCACCCTTCCCGTCGCCCCTTCGGCAATCCGTCCGGAAGGTCAAGCGGTCACCTATTCCGGAATGAAGGACTATGTGACCCCGAGAGCGCTGGAGTCGGGTGAAATCAAGTCGCTTGTCGGAACCTATGCAAAAGCCTCTGAAAACGCAATGGAGGCTGGATTCGATGGCATCGAAGTGCATGCCGGGAATGGCTATCTGCTCGATCAGTTCCTGCGCTCTTCCACGAATCGACGGACCGACGAATACGGCGGAAGCCGCGAAAACAGGGCAAGGTTTCTGCTCGAAGTGCTGGAAGCCGTCTGCTCGCGTATCGGGAGCGACAGGGTCGGCGTCAGGGTTTCGCCTGTGACTCCCTTCAACGACATTTCGGACGAAGATCCACAGGGCACTTTCGATTATGTGGTGAACGAGATCAACCGATTCGACCTCGCCTTCCTCGACCTGCTTCAGGGCACGGGAGGCGCGCCGAAGGATCAATGGCTTCCTTTCGATTACGACAGGCTGCGCGCAATCTACAAGGGTAATCTGATACGCAACAACGGGTACGACCTGGAAAGTGCAACGGATGAAATCGCTTCAGGCAAATCTGACGCGATCGCCTTCGGAAGACTGCTCCTTGCCAATCCCGACCTTGTCGAGCGCTTCAGGCGCGGCGCAGCACTCAATGCACCGGATTACGAGAAGCTTTATGTCGGTGAAGAAAAGGGGTACACAGACTACCCTTTCCTTGACGACTGACCGTCTCGAGTCCAAGCCATTTGTCGATGCATCCCATCCGTTCGAGCACCAGGAACAGGACTATACCGAGAAAGAACCCGATTCCGAAGGGCATGATGAGTTCGGCCATGATTTGCGGCTGCATGATTTTCCCCTTCAAGAGCGAACGAATAAACCATGATTCGATTGTGGTTTAATTTTATTAATTAGTCAATCCTTATATTTGTGCGGAACGCGATTCTGGAAGAAATATTTGATGCAGCGCTCGAAGCGGCAGATCCAATCAAGGCAGTCCTTTCGGCTGTCAAAATGGAACATGGACAACTCGTCGTTTCGGGGCGGCGCTATGATCTGAATGCCTTCGAACGAATTGTCGTGATCGGTGCCGGCAAGGCATCATCGAAAATGGCGATGGCCGTCGAAATGCTGCTCGGGTCCCGGATCGATGCAGGCCTCATCATCGTAAAGGCGGGACATGCGGAAAAGCTCGATCATATCGAACAGGCTGAAGCTTCCCATCCCATTCCAGACGCCAGCGGCATGACTGCGACCCAGCGAATTCTCGACATGGCCAGAGCTGCCGATGAAAGAACACTCGTCATCTGCCTGTTGTCTGGCGGCGCATCTGCGCTCATGTCCCTGCCCGCTCCCGGTTTGTCTCTGGAAGACAAGCAGGAGGCAACAGATCGTCTCTTGAATGGAGGCGCATCCATCTCTGAAACGAACGCTGTGCGCAAGCATATCTCGGGCATCAAGGGTGGTCAGCTTGCTCGCGCGGCATGTCCCGCCCAACTCATCTCGCTCGTCATCTCGGACGTGATCGGGGACAGGATCGACGTCATCGCATCAGGCCCGACTTCGAGAGATGGCTCCACTTTTCTTGAAGCGTTCGCTATCGCTGAAAAATACGGATTGCCGCAGCGCATTCTGGAGCATCTCAGGCAAGGCATCCGAGGAACAATCCATGAAACGCTCAAGGAAGACCTGTCGAACGTCAACCATGTGATCATTGCGAGCAACGGACAGGCGCTCGATGCCGCCCGGTCAAAGGCGGCTGAGCTCGGGTTCGATGCAACAATCCTGACCGACAGTCTGAATGGAGAAGCGCGCCTAGCTGCGCACTATGTTGCGGAAAAGGCGCGCACCTATCTTTATCCCGGAAAAAAACGCTGCCTGATCAGCGGCGGAGAAACCACCGTCATGGTGAAAGGGAACGGGAAAGGAGGGCGTAACCAGGAATTCGCCCTGGCGTTTTGCATCGAAATCGAAGGCGAGGCAAGCATATCGCTGCTCTCGGCGGGAACCGACGGTGCGGATGGCCCGACCGATGCAGCAGGCGCATTCGTTGACGGTAGAACGTTCAAAATCGCGAAAGGACTGGGAATCGACCCTTGCGCCTATCTTGAAAACAATGATTCATATGGCTTCTTTTACAGACTGGAAGCAGTTTCCGGCATTCATTGCCACTACAGGCCAGGACCGACAGGAACGAATGTCATGGACATTCAGATCCTGCTGCTTCACGTATAGCTTGACTATATACTTTGGAAGTAGAAACCCGTAATTCCAAAGGGCTATGGCTTTTGGAATTTATTCATTCAAGAATTGCCAACGACTTTCCGTATATAAAAATTAGAAGAAATACATATGACTATACGAATTGGAGACAACATGTTCAGGAATTTCGGCATCAAGACCAAGCTGCTAATCGGCAACGGCTCTGCCACCCTTCTGGTTGTCATAGCCTTGACTGTAGCGCTCGCCAGCCTGGCCAATCTCAGTTCCGAATTCAAAGTCTTCGTCAATGAAGACCTCGTCAAGCTCAAATTCCTGTCGAAGATGTATGAAAGTGGCTTGCTTTCCGGCCAGGCCGAAAGGAACCTTGTGCTCAAGCCTTCCGATCCTGTCCCCTTGAAAACCATCGACAAGGCCTCCAAAGCATTCTCGCAGGCATTGGAAAAATCCAGCGAGCTTTCGGCAGATGACCCGGAAGAAATTAAAGTGCTCAACGAAATAAAACCACTCTGGGAACAAGTCATGGCCGCCAGGGCGCACGCCAAGGATCTTGCGGCCAGCGATCAGATGGCTGCGGTCGATGAGCTCAACAAGAACGAGACGCCGGCATGGCGCAAAATCAGGAAAAACCTGGAATCGCTCATCAATGAGAAATATCAGTCATCCGAATTGAAGCGCAAGTCGATCGAAGCGCAGGTCAAGCGCACGATCACCCTGTCCATCGTGATCACCGTAGTTGCGCTCGTCCTTGGCGCGATCGGCATGCTGCTGCTGATCAACAACATCGTCAAATCCATCAAGGAATTGTCCCATTCCATGAATGAACTGGCCGTCGGGAGTGGTGATCTGACCAAGCGCATCCCCGTGCACAGCCGTGATGAAATCGGGATGACCTCGGATGCCTTCAACCGCTTCATGCAGGGATTGCAAAACCTCGTCACTGATATCAGGTCGAATGCCGAAGAAGTTTCGAACGCAGCCATCGAACTTTCGGCTTCCGCATTCAAGGTCGCGGATGGGACGCGAGATCAATCGGAGGCGGCTTCCGCAACGGCATCAGCCGTGGAGGAAATAACCGTCGCCATCTCCTCGGTTGCAGATTCCTCAGAAGAAGTGAAAAGCCTTTCCCACCAGGGACTCAGCCACACCAATCAGGGCAGCGACAGCCTTTCGACCATGCTTGAAGAAATTTCCAAAGTCAGAGATTCTGTAAAGGAAATTGCCACGCAGGTGAACGAATTCGTCAGCGCCACGCAAGCCATCACCGACATGACCAGACAGGTCCGGGATATCGCCGATCAGACCAATCTGCTTGCACTCAACGCTGCCATCGAAGCTGCAAGAGCTGGCGAACAAGGCAGGGGATTTGCCGTAGTGGCCGATGAAGTCAGGAAACTTGCAGAAAAATCAGCCCAATCCGCAAGCGAAATCGATGCCGTCACGCAATCCTTGAGCGGACAATCGGTGCGCGTTGAAAAATCGATCAGCGACGGTTTGCAGTCGCTTTCCACCAGCGAAGAATGCATGGGCAAGGTGGCCGATGTGCTTTCTCGAGCGAAAGATTCGGTCAGCATGGCCAATGCGGGCATCGAAGACATCGCCAATTCCGTGAGCGAGCAAAGAATAGCGAGCAACAGCATCTCGAAGAACGTGGAGCGGATCGCGCAAATGGCCGAAGAAAACAGCGCAGCGATAGAAGAAACATCCCATTCAGCCAGCCGGCTTGAACAGCTCGCCGCTTCTCTGAAAGGGGTCGTCGGAAGATTCAGTATCTAGGGCTTGAACGTCCTAGTTCAGAAAAACGCGCTCGGCTTCCATCCTGCCGTATTTGGAGGATTCAGGATGGATCAGGACATCCCCTCCTTCGGCAAGCCACTTTTCCAGCACCGTATCGGGATGGCCCAACACGTGCCCCCTGCCCATCTGCAGTATGAACTGCTGTTGTCCTGCATCGATGAAGACCGTATTCACATGGTCCGGAAGGTCCATGTCCTCGATGATCCAAACCAGCTTGTGGATAGCACTCATGATCACCTCATTTTTTCCAGCCATGAGTGTATTTCGGACGAATCAGGAAAAACTTGACTCAGATGCGCTGACGCCTCAATTCGGAAAGGCAAAGATGGATGAATGCGAGCGCGATGTATGTCGTCGAGAAGAGATTGAGCAACGGCACATACTGAAGCAGGCCGGCAACGATGCCGAGGAGGTAGAGTTTGCCGGTCGAATGCTCGAGCAATGCATCGAATTCTTCGGCACTTGCGTGCTCGGAAAGGGCATCGTAGCGGAAAAGGCGCTGATTGAGATAGGCCGAGAGCGCGATCGGAATGATGAGTGCGAATGCAAAAAGGAGCCAGAGAGGAAGCGTGATCAGCCAGAGGACCAGGAAGATGGCAACTGCGACAATCGAATTCGTCACGCTTCCCGCAGTATTGCCCCCCTTCTTCCTTTCGAGATCGGGATAGTCTCTTGATGCGACATGCTCGACCATGATCGGCATGGCGAAGACTGCGGTAATGACGAGCGCCGTCACGTAGATCGCAGGCAGGAGCAGCATGACGAGAATGAAGGAGACGAGATAGCCTGAAATCGCGGCAAGTATGCCCCGCGCCATCCATTCCTGCAGCGAAGTCTCCTGAAGCAGGCCGGACAAGTCCGAAGCCCATCCGTGCCAGAAGAAAAAGGCTGCCCCGAGCCAGACGAAGATGGCGATCAGCATCGGCCAGAGCAGCAATGCCAGCATTTTCGGATGAAGCTGGCTTTTGAACGCCATGATCAGGGAAGATGCGACTGCCTTCATTTCAGTGCGCTCATTTCAAATCCTTGTGCATGCCGTAATCGTCTGCATGGCAGCAGAATCTCATACGGACGCTTTAAATGCAAAAGGCCGGTCTTCTGACCGGCCTTTTGCCTGGATTGTCTGGTCGGGGCGAGAGGATTTGAACCTCCTACCACTTGCACCCCATGCAAGAAAAGACATATTTTTTACCATCCGCATAAATCCAGAAGTCTGTCTATAACCACTGATTCTGTCATCATTTTTTTATTTGCATTGTCCAAATCCGTCCAGTAGAATTTTCCTGAAGCCACAAATATTGTGGGGCACTTTGTGGGGCACTTTTTCAAGCGCCTACCGATACAAGTGATAGGGAGGAAGTCGATCATGGCGTTGACCGTAAAGGAACTCGAAGCACTAACAGAAGTGGACAAGGGAAAGCGGCTTCGTGATGGCAACAACCTGATCGGAACAGTCCGGGTCACGTCAAAAGGAATCAGCGTCCTGTTTCGCTGGCGCTATCGCTTCGATGGCAAAATCAAGGATTACACGTGCGGAACCTGGCCCAATGAGTCCCTGAAATCAATTCGGGATCGTCGAAGCAAAGCGGAAGCCATTCTCCGGGAAGGGAAAGACCCAGGACAAGATCGAGTCATTGCCAGAACGTCCAAGAAGGCCGAGCAAGCCGAAATACTGGCGATTCAGAACAAACGTATAGCGGACGCCGAAGCCCTGAAGGCCAGAATGTCTGTCAATAGTCTTTTCGACCAATGGGCCGCTATTGAACTGAAAGACAGGAAAGACTGCGGCGCTGAAATTAGACGCGCATTCTCGAAGGACGTATTGCCAAAGATCGGCAAGCTCGCCGTCGAGGACGTGAAGAAGTCGCACATCATGGTGGTGCTCGATACGTTTCTTGCTCGTGGTGTCAATCGGATGGCAAAGCGCACCCTTGCCGACATGCGCCAGATGTTCAGATTCGCAGAGCAGCGCGATATCATCCAGCACGATCCGACAGCAAAAATCAGGAAATCGAGGATTGGGGGAGAGGATACCGAGCGCGACCGGGTATTATCCGAGGCCGAAATCAGGGAGTTGCGCGACAAGCTGCCGGAAGGCCGCTTCCTACATTCAACCGAGCTTGCGGTATGGATACAGCTTGCGACCTGCTGCCGAATCGGGGAAATCCTGGCGGCAAAATGGGAGCATGTCGATATGGACAATGCGACATGGCGCATACCTGAAGAAAACTCGAAAAACGGCAAGGCCCATGTCGTCCATCTTTCCCCCTTCGCTATCGACAAATTCAAGCGACTGAAGGAGATCAACGGAACGGGCGAATGGTGCTATCCCGATCGCACCGGGGAAAAGGCAGTCTGTCCCAAAACCATCACCGTGCAAATCCGGGATAGGCAAAGAGGACGGGCATTGTCCAACAGAAGCAGCGCACCGGATGCGCTCAAGCTCTCAGGGGGGGAATGGACACCCCACGACCTCCGGCGAA
Organism: Pseudomonadota bacterium; assembly: GCA_021811205.1. Next base: position 749 of record JAJZPK010000062.1, on the reverse strand, counting down.
CAGGCGCAACAATGATGTCTAGTTTGGGTGTATTGCCTGCGGTTATCGACAAATGCCTAAACCATACCGAGCAAAACCGCGTCACCCGTACCTATCAGCGTCACGACTATGCGAGCGAACAGCGGGAAGCATGGCGACTGCTCGGGGATCGTCTCGAACTCCTGCTGAACACGACCGCCGACAATGTGATTACCCTACCAAGGAAATCCGCATAAATTCATCAACGATTGACATTGGCACAATTTGTGCCAAAAATGCGAAATATCGATACACGTCAAAGCCTCGCCCAGGAAACTGCGCGGGGCTCTTTCTTGGTTTTTCCATATTCATCCAAAGTCTCTTGAAATTGTCCGAATAAGTGTGTAGAATTTTCAGCAGGTGTAGTTGCGCCCATACAATTTGTTCCGTCGTCCTGACGAGTTTATGACATGCAGCCTTATGGCTGCCTTGTCGTCGGCGGAAGAACTGGAAGGTCAATAAAGCCAATCCGCAACCAAATTTAGAGCATAAGCGGAGCTGTTTGATGCCCCTACTCGCCCTAATATTTTTGGTTACTCGAATTAGGCAAGCAAAGCCAAGTCGAACTTCTCGACTACCCATGCAAACTCGAAACAAGGCAAGCCGGATGTGCCCCGATGATCGAGGATAAACGCGTCCATATAGAATACAGCCCGCCGATGCGGGTTTTTTTTCGCCCGGAACAAATGAAGCCCGCCTAGAGTGGGTTTTTTTTCGCCCGGAACAAATGA
>JAJZPK010000061.1 GCA_021811205.1 Pseudomonadota bacterium | reverse complement strand
CACCACGAGCAGCAAGACTGCATTGAAGAGCCCGGCGAGAATGGAAGAACTCTTGAAACCGTAGGTATAGCGTCCTGAAGGACTCCGCTTCGAGAGCACCGTGGCGCCCCAGGCTGCGGCAAGCGCAAGCACGTCGCTGAAATTGTGGCCCGCATCTGCGATCAGGGCGAGCGAATGCCCTTTGTACCCGAAAAGGAGCTCAAGGCAGACGAAAACCGTATTCAGCGCGATCCCGATTCCGAACGCCCTTGAATAATCGTGGTGATGATGGTCGTGGTGGTGGCTGTGGCCCAAATTGATTCCTCTGCCTTGTTAAAAAATCACCGCAAGATTTTCCGAAACAGCGCCTTTCACAGCCTCAATGGAAATGCGTCGATCAAGCGTCACCAAACAGGCATCATGACGAACCGCAAGGGCGAGCAAGTAGGCATCGGTGAGCTGGCGATTACCCAACACACGAGACCAGTCCAGCATATCGCCGTTCAGCATGTCGATATCGTCAGGCCAGAATTCATGGTCGGACTGATCGGCAGCCTCTGCAAGACGCTCGGCCACCAGGGCTACCGGCAATGCGCCCGGGTAGGCTGGCTGGGACATGATGCGCAGGCAGCCGTTCTGAGTGATCGGGCAGCTCGCCCACCCTTCTCCGACATGACTTTCAAGCCACGACATGGCCTGATCATGATGGATATGCGCCGCGTCAAGCAAGGCAATCAGCACATTGACGTCGAGCAGCGCACGCATCAGGCTCCTTCCCGATCCCGGATCTGATTGACCAGGTCGTCCGTCACTGCAATCCCACGGGAAGGAAACGGCCGAAATCCGGTTTTGCCGGCCACAGGCTTTGCCGACTCCAGCTTCCCAGACAAAGCTTGACGAATGAGACGCGACACCATCTGGCCTGCAGACACATTCTGGAGCCTGGCAAGTTCCTTTGCAGCCGCCAGGACATCATCCTCAATATCAATTGTCGTGCGCACGACTACCCCCCAATATCATCAGATCATCTTGATGATATTGCATCACGATGCGAACGTCAATTTCAGCTCAAAGCGCGAGTTCCCCGTCTTTCATGCCGACGGAAGCGACCATCCTCACCGCATCGAGATAATGCGCGTCTTCCCTGAGCTGCGCCCATGACCTGGGATGCGGCTTGCCGTGCATCCTGGCCAGCCTCGACATGGAAAGCGCAGGCATTTCCCATTTGAGCCCATCGAGAAGTTCTGCGGCCGCCTCAGGATCGTTGCATACGAGCACCATGTCGCAGCCCGCTTCCAGCGCGGCCATCGCGCGATCGTTGATTCCGCCTGCAACCTTCGCCCCTTCCATGCTGAGATCGTCGCTGAAAATGACGCCTTCGAAGCCGAGTTCCTCCCTCAGTATTTTCTTCAGCCATATTGCGGAAAAGCCGGCGGGATGTGAATCGACGCGAGGATAGATCACATGGGCCGGCATCACGGCGGAAAGCCCGAAATCGACCGCCTGTCTGAAAGGAACGATATCCTGATCCAGGATGTCCTGCAGGCTGCGCTCATCCACCGGAATGTCGACATGGGAGTCCGCAAGGACATGGCCGTGCCCGGGAAAATGCTTGCCCACACTTGCCATGCCGCCTTCCTTGAGGCCGGTCATCAGGCTGTGTGCGAGCACTGCGATCGCCTCGGCGTCATGATGGAAGGCACGATCTCCGATCACCTGGCTCATGCCGTAATCGATGTCGAGCACGGGCGTGAAGCTGAAATCGACGCCGGTTGCGCGCAGCTCAGAGGCGAGCACGAAGCCAGCCGTTTTCGCCAGCTGCTTGGCCCGCGCAGGATGCGTGTCCCAAAGCTTGCCGAATTCGCGCATGGCCGGGATCCTCGTGAACCCTTTCCTGAAGCGCTGGACGCGCCCCCCTTCGTGGTCGACCGAAATCAGGAGAGGCGGCGTCCTCAGGGCATGGATGGATGAGCACAGCATCCTCACCTGCTCGACGGATTCGAAATTCCTCGAAAAAAGAATCACGCCTCCTGTGGAAGGATGCTTCAGCATCTCCTTCTCCTCGGGCTCGAGCTCGAATCCCTTGACGTCCAGCATGACTGGGCCTAACGGCATATGTTCTCCTTATTTTTCCAGTACCACGAAAGCGCAGGCGATGCTCTCCTCGTCGCTGATGCTGAGGTGATGGTGTGCAATGCCGCGTTCGGCAAGATAGGCGAGCAGTTCGCCATGAAATAGAAAGTCCGGTTTTCCCAGCTCGTCCTTGACGATGGAAATGGCCGAAAAACCGACCGGATGCCTGATCCCCGTGCCAAGCGCCTTGGAAAACGCCTCCTTGGCCGCAAAGCGCTTGGCAAGATACCGCTCAGGATTCGCACCTCGATCGAATTCGCTCCATTCCAGCCCGGACAGGATGCGACGCGAAAAGCGCTCGCCGAAACGCCTGAACAACGTTTCTATGCGCTTGACCTCGACGACGTCCACGCCTATTCCGTAAATCATCTGGCTTCGATCATCAGCTTTTTCATGGTCGAAACGGCGTCAAGAAGCCCGGTGAACAGGGCACGAGCGACAATGGCATGACCGATGTTGAGCTCCATGATTTCGGCAATCGCCGCAACCGGCTGGACATTGTGATAATCGAGCCCATGTCCTGCATTCACCTTGAGCCCGATGGAAGCTGCCAATTGGGCCGCTTTCCTGATCCTGTCGAGTTCCGCATCCTGACTGATCCCCGATAGGTTCGCGTAATGCCCGGTGTGAATCTCGATCACCGGCGCGCCTGCCCTTGAAGCCGCCTCGATCTGCGCAGGCTCTGCATCGATGAAAAGCGAAACCCTGATCCCTGCGTCAAACAGCCTCGAACAGGCATCCTTCACCCTGGAAAAATGCTGGACGACATCCAGTCCACCTTCAGTGGTCAATTCCTCGCGGCGCTCGGGAACAAGGCAGATGTCCTGGGGCTTCACCTTCAGGGCGAAGGCAATCATGTCTTCCGTGACGGCCGATTCGAGATTCATCCTTGTCTGAAGGATTTCTCTCAAAATCTCGACATCCCTGTCCTGGATGTGGCGCCTGTCCTCCCTGAGATGGAGGGTAATCGAATCCGCCCCCGATTGTTCCGCGAGCAGGGCTCCCTGGATCGGGCTGGGATAAAGGGTTCCGCGCGCCTGCCTTACCGTCGCGATATGGTCGATATTGAATCCGAGCTGAATCATAATGTCTGCAAGTCCCGAAGCAGGCGCCGCGTGTGCAATGTCTGGGCGCCGAGATGGTGATCGATCAACATGCGCATGAGCATCTTGCTCTGCTGCTGGGTGATGCGATCGGAATAATCATTGGACGCCATATCCAGCAGCGTCTTCCCCGCGAGCCTCACCGACCGCTCAGGATCCCCGCTTAGCGTCGGCCCGCACTCCAGTTCGTAAGTATAAACCCGTTCCGGGTCGAGCGGATTGCCTGAACTGTCCGATTCGAGCATGGGCGCATAACCGAGTTCCCTCAAGAGATCGACTTCGAAGCATCTCAAGATGCCAGCAAGATCGGCATTTTCCCCGAGCGCCTTCAGCGTTTGCCTGTAGTTGACGAAAAGCGCATCATGCGGATCTTCGCGAGGCAGCAGCTTCATCAGGAGCTCGTTGAGATAGAGGCCGCAGATCAGCGCCATCCCCTTGAGCGCAGGATGCCCGCCCTGCCATTCGGCTTTCGACAATGTCCTGAGCTCGGATTTCCCGAACCAGGAAAGCAGGAGCCCCTGAAAGGGAAGCAGAAGACCGCGGAAGGCGGATGCCGGCCTTCTCGCCCCCTTGGCGATCAATGCCACCCTGCCGAACTCGTGGGTGAAAGCCTCGATGACGAGGCTCGTTTCCCGGTAAGGATAGCTGTGCAGAACGAAAGCCTCCCTGGAGTCAGGCCGCTCAGCCTTCTTCATAACCCAGGCTCTTGATGGCCCGCTCGTCGTCCAGCCATCCCGATTTCGTCTTGACCCAGACTTCCAGAAAAACCTTTCCTCCGAAAAGCTTCTCCATGTCGCTTCTGGCACGCGATGCGATCGTCTTCAGCTTCTCGCCGCCTCGCCCGATCACGATCGCCTTCTGGCCTGGTTTGTCCACGAGAATCAAGGCATGGATGCGCCGCAGATTCCCTTCAACCTTGAATTCTTCGATCTCGACGGCTGTCGAATAGGGGATCTCTTCCCCGAGCAGCCTGAAGAGCTTCTCCCTGACGAGCTCTGCAGCAAGGAAGCGCTCGCTCTTTTCGGTGATTTCATCCTCCCCGAAAATCGGTTCGCCTTCGGGAAGCGTGGGCAACACGGCCTTCACCAGCTCGTCGAGCTGCATTTCCTTTTCCGCACTCAATGGGACGATTTCCCTGAAAGGAAATCTTTCGGCCATCTCGGCGATGAATGGCAGGAGCCTCGCCTTGTCTGCAAGCCTGTCGATCTTGTTGATGACGAGGAAAACCGGTTTCTCCGTGGGAAGAAGTTCAAGCACTTTTTCGTCCCTGGCGTCGAAATGAAGCGCCTCGATCACGAACAAGACGGCGTCGACCTCCGAAAGACTCGATCTCACGCTCCGGTTCATCGCACGGTTGAGCGCATTCACATGCTTCAACTGGAAACCAGGCGTGTCGACGAATATCAATTGTCCGTGCTCTACGGTCAATATGCCGCTTATCCTGTGCCGGGTCGTCTGGGCGCGGCTGGATGTGATGCTGATCTTCTGGCCGACAAGATGGTTGAGCAGCGTCGATTTCCCGACGTTCGGCCTGCCCACGATGGCGACATATCCCGTTCTCATGATTTCGATGCAATCATGTAGGCTTCACGGGCTGCCGTCTGCTCCGCGCTGCGGCGGCTGCCCCCTTCTCCCCTGGTGCGGATGCCGAGTCCCGGCACATGGCATTCCACTTCGAAGCACTGCCTGTGCGCCTCGCCGCTCGTCTGAACGATGCTGTAGAGGGGAAGCGCCATTTTTCTCGCCTGCAGATATTCCTGAAGCTGGGTCTTGGGGTCCTTGCCCGAATCCGAGTTGACCTCTTTCAGCGACTTCTCGAAGAGCTTATTGATGACGCGCTCTGCCGAATCGAAGCCGCCGTCGAGAAAGACGGCGCCGAAAACGGCTTCCAGCGCATCAGCCAGTATCGATGGCCGGCTGCTGCCCCCGCTTTTCATTTCCCCCTCGCCGAGCCGCAGATAGCGGCCGAGGTCGATTTCATTCGCAAGCTCGCACAGATGCGTCTGATTGACGAGATTCGCCCTGATTCTGGAAAGGTCGCCTTCCTGCAGTTTCGGAAAGGCGTCAAAAAGCGCCTTGGCGATGACGAAATTCAACACGCCGTCGCCGAGGAACTCGAATCTTTCGTTGTTCGGCGAGCCGTGGCTCCTGTGGGTGAGCGCCTGCTCGAGCAGGCGCTCGCTCACGAATTGATAGCCCAGGCTGGATGAGAGCACATCCATCCTACCTGGAGCCCTCGGCATTGGCCTCGAAATTGAGGTGCAGTGCGAAATTGGAGACGACGGGTATGTCCACCCCGTACTTGACGTGAAGCTTCAACGGCTGCCTGCCGATGTCGATGTCGGCCGCCGTGATCGCGGTGACATTGTCGATGGACGCCTTTTTGGTAAACGCGTCCCTGATTTCGTCGTCGGAGGCATCGGCCATGTCGGGATTGTGCGCGATCTCGGTCAAATCGCGCTTGATGGTACTGTATTCCGTATAGCTCGGGATCAGCTTCATTGCAAAAATCCCGATCACGATCAGGATTGCGCAAACCGCCAGAAAACCGGTAAGACTGACGCCAAGTTGCCTTCTCATCGTCCCTCCTAATGGATGATCGTCCCGATGCGCTTCAAATCGCCGAAATTCCACCAGATCAGAAAAGCCTTGCCCACGATATTGCGGTCCGGCACGAAGCCCCAGTACCGCCCGTCGCTGCTGCCATCCCTGTTGTCGCCCATCATGAAATAATTTCCCTTGGGCACGACGCAGGTGAATTCATGCTCGCTGTAGGTGCAGTTCTCCCTGTGCGGAAAATCTCGCACGCCTTCGAGATGGGCGTTGGGTTCTTCCGGATTGATCAGGATGTCGTGCACATGGCCGCCGAGATCTTCACGCCGCCTGTCGAGATCGACGTAATTCAGCCCCCCTTCCACATAGCTGTAATTGCCGTCCGGCTTCTGCGAGACGGCAACGCCATTGATATAGAGGTGCTTGTCCCTGTAGGTGACGGTGTCGCCAGGAAGGCCGACCACACGTTTGATGTAATCGACCGACGGATCGTAGGGATACCTGAACACCATCACGTCGCCGCGGTGCGGTTCGTTGACGTCGATGATCTTCCTGTCGATCACGGGAATCCTGATGCCGTAGGTATACTTGTTGACGAGTATGAAGTCGCCGACAAGAAGCGTCGGGATCATCGAGCCGGATGGGATCTTGAAGGGTTCGACGAGAAAAGAGCGCAGCATGAAAACGGCGAGGATGACTGGAAAGAAGCTTTTCGGATATTCGACCCACCAGGGTTCCTTTTCGCCCGCCTTTCGATTTTTCCTCAAGGAAAAGATGTCCGCGAGCCAGATCGCTCCGGTCACGAAAAGCAGGATCACCATGATCAAAGCAAAATCCATATCCCCCTCACTTGTTTTCTATTTGCAGCACTGCAAGGAAGGCTTCCTGCGGAATTTCGACGCTGCCGACCTGTTTCATCCGCTTCTTGCCCGCCTTCTGCTTTTCCAGGAGCTTGCGCTTTCTGGTGATGTCGCCGCCATAGCATTTCGCCAGAACGTTCTTGCGCAACGCCTTGATGGTTTCCCGCGCAATGATGTTCGAGCCGATCGCGGCCTGGACAGCCACGTCGAACATCTGCCTGGGTATGAGTTCGCGCATTTTCTCGGCAAGCTGCCTTCCCTTGAACTGGCTGTTCGACCTGTGCACGATCAGGGACAAGGCATCCACTTTCTCCCCATTGATCATGATGTCGAGCTTGACGAGATCGGATGCCTGGTATTCCCTGAATTCGTAATCGAGCGATGCATAGCCGCGGCTGGCGGATTTCAGCTTGTCGAAGAAATCCATTACCACCTCGTTGAGCGGCATGTCGTAATTGAGCATCACCTGCCTGCCCATGTACTGCATGTTTTTCTGCACGCCGCGCTTCTGCACGCAGAGCGTCATCACCGTCCCGACATATTCCTGCGGCACGAGAATGGTCGCATTGATGATGGGCTCCCTGATCTCCTCTATCTTGGAAGGCTCAGGCATTCTGGATGGATTCTCGATTTCCGTGGTTTTGCCGTCTTTCGTCACGACCTCGTACACCACGGTAGGCGCAGTGGTGATGAGATTCATGCCGTATTCGCGCTCGAGCCGTTCCTGAACGATCTCCATGTGCAACAATCCCAGGAAGCCGCAGCGGAAACCGAACCCGAGCGCCTGTGATGTCTCGGCCTCGTAGTTCAGGGATGCATCGTTCAGCTTGAGCTTTTCCAGCGCATCCCTCAGGGCGTCATATTCGTTGGGTTCGACGGGGTAGAGTCCGGCAAACACCTGGGGCTGGATTTCCTTGAATCCCGGGAGCGGTTCGGCCGCAGGGCGCGACGCCAGGGTAATGGTATCGCCGACCTTGGCCGACTTGAGCTCCTTGATGCCCGCAATCACATAGCCCACCTCACCTGCTCCGAGCGACTGCCTGGAAATCGACTTCGGGGTGAAGACGCCGACATCCTCGCACAGATAGGAAAGTTTGTTCGACATCAGAAGGATCTTGTCCTTCGGCTTCAGGATGCCGTCCACGACGCGGACCAGCATCACGACGCCGACGTAATTGTCGAACCAGGAATCGATGATGAGCGCCTTCAGTGGCGCGTTCGCATCCCCCTTTGGCGCAGGAATCTTGGCGATGATCTCTTCGATCACATCCTGCACGCCGAGCCCTGTCTTTGCGCTCGTCTTCACCGCTTGATGCGCATCGATGCCGATGATGTCCTCGATTTCCTGGATCACCCTATCGGGCTCCGCGGCCGGCAGGTCGATCTTGTTCAGGACTGGCAGCACTTCCACGCCCTGGTCGAGCGCAGTGTAGCAGTTGGCCACAGTCTGCGCCTCCACCCCCTGTGATGCGTCGACGACGAGAAGCGCACCCTCGCAGGCCGCCAGGGATCTCGAAACCTCGTAGGAAAAATCGACGTGGCCCGGCGTGTCGATCAGGTTCAGGAAGTAGGTCTCGCCATTTTTCGCGCGATACTGGAGGGAAGCGGTCTGCGCCTTGATGGTGATGCCGCGTTCGCGCTCGAGATCCATGGAATCGAGCACCTGGGATTCCATCTCCCGGTCGGATAATCCGCCGCAAAGCTGGATGATCCTGTCCGCCAGGGTGGACTTGCCGTGGTCGATGTGGGCGATGATAGAAAAATTGCGGATATGCTGCATGTTCAGAAAAAAGGGCACGTAAGGTGCCCTTTGAATTTCAATTCATCATTCTAGCTGATTTCGTCGTTGTCTGTCATCCGACTTTCATCGTGACGAATATCGAATTTCCGCCTCGCCAGATGAGCAATGCGATCGCTTTCCCCTTGGGGAATTTCGAGAGCATTTTCTCGAACTGGGCCACGCTTGTGATGTCCTCGTTGTTGAGCGACAGAATGACATCGCCGCGCATGACGCCTGCTTCGGCCGCAGAACCGTCGTCAAGCCCCGTCACGACAAGGCCGTGATCCGACTGGACCTGCTTTTTCTGGTCCGAAGTCAATGCGGAAAGATAAAGTCCGAGCCTGTCCGATTTTTTCTGGTCCGTTGCTGCGATCGAAGCGACCTTGTCGGCCGGAAGCACACCTACGACCAGCGGCACATCGACGATCTTGCCATTGCGCCAAATCTCGACCTCGACGCGTTTGCCCGGTTTCGTCGCCGCGACGATCTTGGGCAGGTCACTGGACTCTTCGACCGTCTTGCCGTCGAACTTCAGAATGATGTCGGAGGGCTGAAGGCCTGCCTTGTCGGCGGGCCCGTTCTTTTCGACCTTGCTGATCAGCGCGCCCTTGGGTTCGGGCAAGCCGAAGGAATCGGCCAATTCACGGCTCACACCCTGAATCACGACCCCCATCCTGCCGCGTGTCACATGTCCCGTGCTTTTCAGCTGATCGACCACATTCATGGCCACATCGATGGGGATGGAAAAGGAAAGTCCCATGAACCCGCCCGTCCTGCTGTAGATCTGGGAATTGATCCCGACCACCTGACCTGCCATGTTGAAAAGCGGTCCGCCGGAATTGCCCGGATTGATCGCCACATCGGTCTGGATGAAAGGGACGTAATTTTCCTGCGGCAAGGCGCGCCCCTTGGCGCTGACGATGCCCGCCGTCACGGTATTGTCGAAGCCGAAGGGTGAGCCGATCGCGACCACCCATTGCCCAACCTTCAGCTTGGACGGGTCGCCGATGGTCACGACAGGCAGCTTGTCCGCCTTGATTTTCAGCAGCGCAACATCCGAGCGTTTGTCCTCTCCGATCACCTTCGCCTTGAACTGCCGCCTGTCGTTGAGCTTGACCATCACTTCGTCTGCCGAGTCGACCACATGCGCATTGGTCAGGATATAACCGTCTGAACTGATGATGAACCCGGAGCCGAGCGAGCGCGTCTCGTAATCGCGCGGAGTCTGGGGCGGACCGAAATGGCGGAAGAACTGATAGAAGGGATCATCCGGGGGCAAACCGGGCATGCCGGGGAAACCGCCCGAGCTGTGCACGACATGGGTCGTGCTGATGTTGACCACGGCAGGCCCTTCCTTCTCGACGATCTGCGTGAAATCCGGAAGAGTCTGGGCTTGAGCCTGAACCACCATGAATAAGGAAAAGATAATGGCATAAATTCTCGTCATTGACGCGTCCTCTTGCTTCAGAAAATTTCAAGAATATAAGGCTGAAAGCGCGGGTTGCCGCGATTGGCAACGCTGTAATGCCTCGCCCAGAAGAAGCCAATCAGAAGTCCGACACCGCCCCCAAGCACGGCCGCACCATCGCCCCACATGTTGCCGAAAAGGGAACCTGCAAGAAGCAGGAACATCGGCACCATGTAAACGGCAACCGCACCCTTGAGCAGGGCACCGTCCTGCACGCCGATCGAAACCTCGTCGCCAACGCGGCATCCGAGATTGTCGATCACTTCGAAGGTTCTCGGTTTCGAACAGAACAATTTTCCCATGGCCGATTTGCCGCAGCCGCCTTCGGTGTCGCAATGACCGCAGGTTCCCCGGTTTTCCGCTTCCACCAGTGCAATGCCGGCTCCGGCACGCACCACCTTCGCTCGCGTCTCGATCATGGCCGCCCCTTGTAGACGACGGAATCGCCGATTCTTTTCACCGTCACCTCGGGCGTCTCGCCGACCACGGTGATCTGGTACGCATCGAGAGGACGGGCGTACAGATTGATCGCGCCCTGACTGGCTTCCCCTTCCATGGGGCTCGCCCCGGGTTTCAGAGGTTCGATGAATACGGATACGGCCACGATCCCGTCGGAATAAACGAGATGCGTCACCGGATAGGCTTTTCCGTGGAAAAGCCGCTTCATTTCGGCAATTTTCCTGAATCCAGGCGGCAGGTTTTCGACTTCCCATCCGCTTTTGGCCATTCCCTGAAGCGGATCATGTCGTATTGCGGGCGCTTTCACGGGCAAGGTCGGTTTCAGCAGATTCCTGTCCAGATTGCCACCTATCTTGATGTAGGTGAAGGCGAATTGCTCGATGACCTGGTCATTGCTGCCTATCATTGCAGCCTTGAGGAGCAAATCGGTAGTGCGCTCTATCCAGAGTTTGTGCCCGTAGCGAAAGCCGTCCTTCGGGGTGAGCAAAAGCACGCGGCTGTCGTAGCCTGCGAGGCGCTCGGTTCCATCGTCCTCGACCTGATAATTATCGGAAAGCGTCTGAAGCTGTTCGGGAAGAATCGCCGGAAACCCTCTTCTCGCCACCGCCCTGCGTTCGGTCTGCATGTATTTCCGATCGGGATAATAGAACTGGAATTCGGCGCCGTTGAAGATGATCTCGCGGGGGGGACCGTCAAGCCTCACCAGCTTTTCGTGTTCACCGGACTGATCAGCGAGATGGTAGATACGCGTGCTTTCTATGCGCCCGCCGCGCTGGAAAATGAAAGTCCCTTGATAGGTCACCTGATGTGCCGCATCGGCGATTTTCTTCAAAAGCTGTATGGATTCCTGTGCCTCGAGCGGCGTTGCGGCATAAACGACATTGACTGCGAAACACAACAGGAAAACGACAGCCCTCATCTACCGGGTTCCTCGTAAGTCTCCGAAACCGTCCTGATGTTGGACGTCATGGTCTCCGACTCGGGCGAGAATTCCTGGTGCGCAAGCAGATAGTCGCCCAGCTTGGATTTGATGACATCGAGATGCACGACCTGGGCGACCCGTTTCGGCACGGAAGAATCCGAGGGGCCTTGCAGCGCGATCCATCCCACCAGCGCAACAGCGGCAAACGAGGCCGCGGCAGACATGACATAAACCTTCGCCCGATGGACACGGGATTTGTAAGGCGCAAGGATGACGGGCTCGGCATGGATGGCTTCGCTGCAATCCATATTGACGTCCGCCCTGAAGTTTTCCGGGTCGCGAATGGCTTCGCCGATCATGTGGTAATACAGCCAGTCATCCTCTTCCTGCGCTTTCATCCTGGAGACAAGGAACGACGCTTCTTCATCGTCCACCTCCCCATCCATCAGCATCGAAATTCCTTCTCTCATCTCACCACCTCTTGTTCTTTCTGGGTTCCAACATCGGTCTCAGTTTCTCTGCAATCACTTCCCTTGCGCGGAAAATCCTGGAGCGCACCGTACCGATGGGGCAATCCATGACGTTCGCGATTTCCTCGTAACTCAATCCTTCGATTTCCCGCAAAGTGATCGCAGACCTGAGCTCGTCAGGCAACCCCTGGAGGGTGTCGTTCACCGTCTTGGCGATCTGTTTGCTCATCAACTCGTTTTCCGGCGTCGTCACCTCCCAAAGCCCTTCGCCGTCCTCCGAGCTTTCAACCTCCTCGTGATCAAGGCTCGTCGTCGTCGGCGCGCGACGGCCCTGTGCCACCAGATAATTCTTCGCAGTGTTGATGCCGATGCGGTAAAGCCAGGTATAAAAAGCGCTATCCCCCCTGAAGGTCGGAAGTGCGCGGTAAGCCTTGA
>JAJZPK010000060.1 GCA_021811205.1 Pseudomonadota bacterium | reverse complement strand
GATCTCCCGTTCCCGTCCGCTTCGATATCTCGACCTTGCCCTTTTTCAGGACGTACGCCTTGTCCCCGAGCTCCCCTTCCTCGAAGACCACTGTTTGCTTGAAATACTCCTTGACAGGAAATTCGCTCATCATCCCCCCTCATGCAACTATAAGGGAAATTCATACAACATGTAAAATGGCGCAATGAGCTATTCCATACTGACACCCGATCTCATCCTCGACAGCCTGGAGCACACGGGATTGCGCGCAAACGGCCGGCTGCTCGCCCTCAACAGCTACGAAAACCGTGTCTATCAGATCGGCATGGAAGAAGGCCCGCCTCTGATCGCGAAATTCTACAGGCCTGCGCGCTGGTCGAATGACGCCATCCTGGAAGAGCATGACTTCGTGAATTCCCTGTTTGATGCCGAAATCCCCGTCGTTCCGCCCTTGGCACTCGCAGGCAAGACGCTGCACGAATACGGCGGATTCAGGTTCGCCGTATTCGAAAGAAGGGGCGGAAGGGCGCCGGAACTCGAAAACGCGAATGTGCTCGAATGGATGGGAAGGTTTCTGGGCAGGATCCATGCCATCGGCAGAATGGAATCCTACAGGTTTCGCCCCGCGATCGACATCGAAAGTTTCGGCATCGAACCCAGGGATTACCTGCTTTCAGCCAATTTCATTCCCGATCAACTGCGCGAATCGTATGAAAGCGTAGTCAATCTTGCCCTGGCAGGGGCAATGCGCGCATTCGACCGTGCCGGGGAATATCGCTCCATCCGTCTGCACGGCGATTGCCATGCCGGAAACATTCTCTGGACCGAAGCGGGCCCCCACTTCGTGGATTTCGACGACAGCCGCACGGGGCCCGCAGTCCAGGATCTTTGGCTTCTGCTCTCGGGAGACCGGGCGGACATGACTCGCCAGCTGACGAGTCTCCTTTCAGGATACGAGGATTTCTGCGATTTCGATGAAAGAGAGCTCTATCTCGTCGAAGCGCTGAGGACATTGCGCCTGATCCACTATTCGGCCTGGCTGGCCAGGCGCTGGGAAGATCCCGCCTTCCCGCCTGCCTTCCCCTGGTTCGGCACGGAACGCTACTGGCAAGACAGGATACTCGAACTGAAGGAGCAGGTCTCGCTCATGGAAGAGATCCCGCTTCTGCATTCCTGACTATTTCGCGACGACCGACACGCACTTCGAAAGCCCGGTCATGACATGCATGGCGTTCGTTTCCCTGATGCAGATCACGTGCCTCCCCATTCCGAGCAGGGGAAGCGTGTAGCTGCCCCTCCATTCACGCACGACTACCGGCGGTTCCCTGTCGACGTAAATGCGCAGGTGGTGCCCATCGAGACTCGGATGGAAATCGTAGGCAAGCTCGTTCTTCGCTTCGCCATCGATCAACTCGCCTGCCTTCGGCCAGGTGATCTGTGCGGAGCCTTCATGCCAGAATGCCGCCTTGCTTCCCATGGAAAATGCGGTCGTCGCTATTGCGAAGATTGCGAAAAAAAGGAACAAGATGCGTATGTCCATGCGTCCTCCCTTCGTTTCCTATAATAATAGGAACTTTTTTCAATAACTCAATACCCGATCGCAATGCCTTCCCTTCTGGGGTCGGCCCCGCCTTCCCACCCTGAATGCATTCTCAGGACGCCATGCACACCGCTGTTGAGATCCATGACCCTGACTTCATGCCCCATTGCCTCGAGCGGCCCTTTCAATGACTCGAGCGGTGTCCCCTTCTCGAGCAGGACAGGGCCGCCTATGCTCCCGAAGTTCGGAAGGGCGGCGGCACCAGCCATATCGAGATGCCAGTCGAGCAGGGCAACAAGGTTTTTTGCCACGATGTCGATGATGAAGGGTCCCCCGGGAGAACCCAGAACGGCGTAAAGCCTGCCCTTCCGATCGAAAACCAGGGTGGGAGCCATCGAGCTTCTCGGCCGCTTTCTAGGCCCGACCCGGTTCGCGACGGGCTTGCCGTTCTTCTCGGGAAGAAATGAAAAATCGGTCAGTTCGTTGTTGAGCAGGAAACCGTCCACCATCACCCGGCTGCCGAAGGCATTCTCGATCGAAGACGTCATGGAAACTGCATCGCCCCATTTGTCGACGATGGAAAGATGGCTCGTCGAATGGAATTCCATTGCGCCCGCCCCTTGGGTTTTTATTTCTTCCGAACCTGGCGGATTGCCCGGCAACGCAGTCTTCAAAGCCTCTTTTTCCGAGATCAGCGAAGAGCGGGAAGCCAGATAGGATGGATCGATCATGCCGGGAAGCGGAATAGGAACGAAATCGGGATCGGCGAGATAGCGGTCCCTGTCGGCAAAGGCCAGCCTTTCCGCATCTGCGATCAGATGCACCGCCCGTCCGGTTTCGGGCGTCTTGCCGAGATCGAAATGGGAAAGCATGCCCATGATCTGGATGACCGCGACGCCCCCCGAACTCGGCGGCGGCATGCCGCATATCCTCCATTTCCTGTATCTTCCGCAGACTGCTTTCCGCACGACCGGTTTGTATCCGGAAAGGTCGGATAGCGACATCAGTCCAGGGTTTCTTGCGTTCTTGCGTACAGCTTCAACGATGTCGGAGGCGATTTTTCCATCGTAAAAGGCGTCCGCCCCTTCTTTCGCTATCCTCCTGAAAACCCTTGCGAGTGCCGGATTCTTCAGCCTCTCCCCAATGCTTCTTGCGCTGCCGTCTTCATGGTAGAAATAGACGCCTGCATTTCTATCAAGCTTCAGGAACCTGTCTTTCGCAAGAAGGGCATGCAGCCTTGGGGAGACGACAAAGCCTTTTTCGCAAAGATCGATCGCAGGCTTGAACAGGGCTTTCCAGGGAAGCTTGCCGTATTTCCTGTGGGCCATCTCGAGCATGCGCAACGTGCCCGGCACACCAACCGATTTCCCGCCGACGACAGCGTCAAAGAATTCGAGCGGCGCACCCTTCTTGTCCAGAAAAAGCGCAGGGGTATCCCCAATTGGTGCCGTTTCCCTGCCGTCGAAAGCAGAGATTTTCCCTTTCGAATAGTAAAGCAGGAAAGCCCCTCCGCCTATGCCGGACGACTGGGGTTCGACGAGATTCAGCACCATCTGGGCTGCAACTGCCGCGTCCACGGCGCTGCCGCCCATCTTCAGCATGTCCATTGCCGCGCGAGCTGCATAAGGATTGGCGACGGCAACCATGCCGTGGATGCCCATTGCGCGCTGGGATGGCTTCGTCCCTGTCGAAGCCTCCGGAGCAGTGTAGCCGGCCGCTCCAGCGACCTGAGCTGCAAGCAGGAAAAGAATGATGGAAATCCTCAATGTGCGCTCGCCCACATAACGTATTGTCCGAGAAAAGAAAGTTTCATGTTTTTATCTTTCAGGTATAAAATCCAATAACCATAAGATGATCAAAACAATCGAAAATGAGTCAATTCAAGTCCAGTTTCGAAGAGTTGAAAGCCAGCGGCGACCTTCCCTCTCCCATGGGCGTAGCGCTCACGATATTCCAGCTTACCAGAAAACCCGACGTCTCCCTTTCCGAAATCGCCCATGTCGTGAAGGCGGACCCTTCCTTGAGCGGGAAATTGATCAAGAGCGCGAACGTGCTGAAAGCCGGGACCAGGGCTATCGCTTCCGTCTCGAGCGCGCTCAACCTGCTCGGACTGGACGAAACAAGACAGCTTGCGATCGGATTTTCCATTCTGGCAGGAAACAGGCGAGGCGCCTGCAAGCATTTCGACTACATGCGCTTCTGGTCCAAATCCCTTGCGGCAGCCATCGTCTCGCAAATGCTCTGCGAGCGGGAAAGAGTGGCCCAGCCCGAGGAATGCTTCGTCGGCGCGCTCCTGTCGAACGTCGGCATGCTTGCCCTCGCCACCCTCTACCCTATCGCCTATTCCGAGATTCTGAGCGCAAAGCTTCCCATCGAGAAGCAGCTCATTTGGGAGAAGGCGAGATTCGAGACCGATCATGTCGAATTGACTGCCGCCCTCATGGAAAACTGGATGCTCCCCCAGATGTTCGCGGATGCCGCAAGCCATCACAATGACCCGGAGGGCGCGGGCTTCACGAAAGGCACGAGGGAATACGGCCTGTGCAGAATATGGCATTTCGCCGACATGCTCGCCGACAAGCTCGTCTCGGGGGAAAAGGCGATCATGCGCAGCTTGCCCGAATTCATCAATATGGCCTCCGAATGGGAGCTCGACCAGGACGATTTCATCGCACTCAGCAACGATGCCGTCGCGCAATGGCAGGAATGGAGCAGAATACTCGAAGTCCCGAGCCGCGATTTGCCGAATTTCGCCGAAATGATCGCAGCCCTCCCCGACGAAAAGCCCGAAGAAGCCGGAAAACCCAATCCCCACCTCGAATTTCCGCTCAGGATCATGCTGGCCGGGGACGACATGATTTCACTGGGCAGGCTTTCCCACGAGGTTTCCTCTCTCGGACATTCGGTCGAAATTGCCACCAACTTGCAGGATGCGCTGCAGCTCGCTTTGGATGCAGACCCCCAGCTCGTCATCTGCGACCTATCCGCCTCGGTCGAATTCGCGAAGGCATTGCGCGAACTGCCCTCCGGGAAATTCGTCTACATGATCCTGTTTGTTTCCGGAAATAGCGAGGAAAAAATCGTCAGCGCCTTCTCTGCAGGGGCCGACGCCGTGATGACCAAGCCCTACGGGGCAATGGAGCTTGCAGCCCGGGTGCTTGCCGGCCAGCGCTTCGTCAGGATGAGGGAAGAACTCCTGAGCCAGAGCGAGTCCTTGCGCAATGTCGCGGCCGAACTGGCCGTCGCGAACCGGCGCGCCCAGAAAGCCTCCATGACGGACCAGCTTACCGGGCTTCCCAACCGGCGCTATGCGATCGAACGACTCGCGACAGAATGGAAGCGCACCCAGATCCTCTCTTGCCTGATGATCGACATCGACAAATTCAAATCGGTCAACGATCTTCACGGCCACGACATCGGCGACGAAGTCATCCGCCACATCGCACTGACATTGAGAAGCGCGATGCGGGCTCAGGACGCAATCTGCCGCTTCGGCGGCGAGGAGTTCCTCGCGATTCTGCCGAGCGCGAATGCGACTGCAGCGATGAACTGTGCAGAGCGCTTCAGGAGCGCGGTCGAATCCTCCCCCTACGTCAACGAAAAGCTGAAGCTCAAGCTTACCGTCAGCATCGGCGTAGCCTCCAGGCGCCCTGCCATGAGAACCCTCGAAAGCCTGATCAAATCTGCCGATACGGCGCTCTATGAAGCGAAGAAAAACGGACGGAACAAGGTTGTGCTCGCAAAAAACAGGCAATCCTGATTGAACTTTTTCTAATATTCCCCTGTCTGTATTCCAAACAGGCATCGAAAGGAACACCATGAAGAAATTCACCATATTGCTCGCAGTACTTGCCGCGACGACGTCCATGCCCGCTTTCGCCGGGCCGAACTGGCTTGTCATCCACGACGAGCGCCGGGACACGCTGCAGCAGGATGAGCATTGCTCGAAAATGGGTCATTTGGCATCATTGCACAAGCAGGCCGCCATGGCGAAACACAAATCCATGCTTTCCTCGGGCGAATCCCACACGATCCATTCCTGAAGAAAGGCGCCCTCGGCGCCTTTCTTCATTCCATAAAGTTATTAAGTTGTAATTTCTTATTATTTCACGTTCTTTCTTCCTTCGGCTAACATCGATTCATCATCCAACAGGAGGAATCATGTACAGACTGACAGGAAAGGAAGATGGCTGGAAAACGCTCCCCACATTGGACGCTCCGGAAGAGGCGAAATTGCCTGTTGGTCCGGTAATCGTGCCTCTTGCCGTGTGGCGCGCAAAGAAAAGCGAGCTGATCCGCAGGGAATACGAGCATGGCTGGCCGCTAGGCGTCTGGCTTTCGCCGAGCGAAGGCATCGATGCGATCGAACATGATATTGACGATTTCAGCGTGATCGCAATCGAATTCGACAGATACAGCGACGGCCTCGGCTATGTCAGCGCACGGACATTGAGAAAGATCGGCTACCGCGGAGAGTTGCGCGCATTCGGCGAAATTTCCGGCAAGATCGCCCGCCTCAAGCATTTCGGGTTCGACGCCTTTTCATCGGAAAAGACTGCCCAGCGCACGTCTGCGCGTTTATCTCTGGCGCGCTAGCCCATTCAGGGCTGCGTGAAAATGGCGCATCGTTTTGAAAATGGATGCGCCATTGACTTGCAGATGCAATCTTGCCTCAAGGCTTCTTGGGGGTGGTGTAAGGCACTTCTTTCTGGTGCGGCTCCCATGTGGTTTCATAACCCACAAAAAACTGTCCAGGCACAATTTCTTTCTGACGTGTCGTCACGTGAAATGCGTGGCCGTCTGGTACTTTGGGACGGCAAAAAACCTTCTTTTCTTCACTCATGATCATGTCTCCTTGAGATTGCAGAAAACGGGTGGTTGAAAGCGGGGGAACATAACCTGGCATCCTCCCGCATATCCAATAAAATTATACTGCTTAGCGCGTGTAATGTCCCTTTTTTGGAATCACATGTCGCACTCCTCCCTGGGGATTCTCGACATCCCCCTTGTAGCGGGGAATGAGGTGAATATGGACATGGAAGATGCTTTGCCCGGCCGCAGATCCCACATTGACGCCTATATTGTAGCCATCCGGATTGAACTCTTCATCGATAAGTCTTTTCTCCTCCCCGATCAGCTCCATGCAGGCCGCCACTTCTTCGGGCGTCAGTTCGAAAAAGCTGGAGACATGCCTGCGCGGAATGATCAGGGTGTGCCCCGGACTCGCCGGATAGGAATCGCGGGCGCTGAAAGCCAGTTCATGCTGTATCGTCACCCCACGCGGATCCTTGCAGAACAGGCATGGATTATTGGGGTCTCTTTTTGCTTCAGACGACAACGGAACACCTCCCTTTCAGTCTATACGTTATACTCCGACAGAGAATCTTGTTAACGAGGAAACCATCTTGGCATCGAATCAAGGACGGGCTTACTTCGCATTGCTGGGTTATCATTTTGACCCCGACCACATTACGCGCCTGCTTGGGATAGAACCCACCTCGGTCGATGCTGCCGGCGCATACAGCGGCCTGGACAAACCCGTCATCAGTTCCTGGGAGCTGTCGACGGAAACCGTGACCGGCGAAGTGGACGTATTCGCCTTGACGGACATCATCGTAAAGCAGCTTGAACCCATCAAGGAAAAAATCGTCGATGTCTGCAAAAGCCACAATCTTTCTCCAAGGCTGGGCGTGGCGCTGACCTTGTCCATCGACAAGGACGAATCCCCCCCTGAAGTCGGGTTTGGCGCCCGAACGATCCGTTTTCTGGCAGATACTGGCTCATTCATCAACATGGACTACAAACTTTCCGGGCGGGTTTGATTCACCCAGCTTCCGCCCAACCGCCTTCAGCTGCGACCGGGCCTTTTTCAGCTGCTCCTCGCAATGCCTCAAACAGAGCGGCTGAAGGGCGTGAGGGAAACATTCCATGATCACTTCGAATTCATCCGCCATTTCTTCCGCAAGCGCAGCATCGCTTGTCATGTGAGCAAGCACATTCTGCGCTGTCGCCTTGTTCACTCTGCAGAGGACTGCCAGATGGATGGGCAGCTGCTGCTCCATGCTGACCGTCAATGCCTTTTCATAGGATTTTATGGCTTCCTTCAGACGATCCGGATTTTCTTCCGACTCTCCGAGATGATGCAGAACGGCAGCCCGGTTGTTGTGCGTCGCGGTCAGCTCCATTGCGTAATTGTCCGCATCGAGTACGGCAAGCGCATTCTTGTAGGCAACGACGGATTTTTGAAATTGACGGTTGCCCTTGAGCAGTTTGCCATGCGCATGCAAGGTGGCGCCCAGTTGATGCATGGCCAGCATCCAGTCTTCAGGATATTCGTCCCGCTTCCAGATCAGCAGCGCATTGGTATAGGCATCCACTGCGGCTTTCAACGGCTTTGCGGCATCCAGCAGCCGGCCGAGCGCCTGATTGGCCGTGCCCAAGCTGTATTGCGCAGCAGCCCATTCGATGGGAGAGTCCTCCCGATCGATCGCTTCCAATGCCTGATTGAAGCACTGAATGGCTTTCTCATACAATTCGGCATCCCTGCGCTGCTGCCCCAGTGCAGCAAGCACATTTCCCAGATTGCCCGCTGAAGGGCTCGCCTCGAGCGCTTCACGCAGAGGCTCGAAAATTTTGGTGCTGAAACGGTGCTGCTCGAAGTTTCCCCTGGTATAAAGAAAATTGTCGGCCGCAGTCACCCTCCTGTCCGGAATAGCGGCGGCTGCCAATTCTTCGCTCAGCATGCCTATCGAATTGCCAATCGCACGCTCCAGAATCCTGTTCTCAGGGTAGATCAGGTAAATGTTGGAGAATTTCATTTTGCCCGGTCGAGTATCTCGTTCAAATCGGGGTTCGCGTCCACCGGGCCGCCGGCTTCGATTTCTTCCTCGGTGGCATCGCGTATGCTCAGCACTTCCAGCTTGAAGGTGACGTCTCTGCCGCAAAGCGGATTGTTGCCGTCAACGGTCAATGTCTTGTCGTCGAATCGGGTCACGATGAAATTCCTGGATTCGCCCTTTTCATTTTCCATGGTGATGGTCATGCCGATTTCCCGATATTCTTCAGGGACATTTTCTATGCGATCGGTAAATACCAGCGATTCGTCCCGCTCGCCGTACAACAGCCCGGTGTCGATCGGCACTTCGATCACATCACCGATCTTCTTCCCGTACAGTTCCTTCGTCACCTGTTCGGACATCACGTCATTCACGCCGTGAACATAACCCAGCGGATAATCCACTGTAACGAGTATGTCGCCCGTTTTGTTGTCGATGACCTTGTAATTGAGTTCAACGAATTTTTCCTTTTCGATCGTATCTGACATAGTCTTCTGATTTCCATATCAAAACAGGGTGGCGCCGAAAATTCTCACCTTGTCGTTTTCATAACCCAGCACCAGCCTGCCCAGCCATTCACCCTTGTTCTTCTTGTTGACCACTTTGTACAGGACCGTGACATATTCTCCTCGCCTTATCATGCCAAGATACGTGTAATCTTCAGACAGGTTTTTCGCAAGATCGCTTCTCGCGAACTGCCTGCCCATTTCTATTTCGTTTGCCCCCTGGATGAATGAGGAGGAAAAATTGCGGGTGAAAGCGCCGTAGTTGGCTTCATTCGAATACTTGACCAAATCCGCCCACATGGGGTTTGCGATTTCCAATATCTCTTCATCCGTTTTTTCAAGAATGTTCATGATCTCACGTACGTTTTGCGATTTTATCCACAGCGATACAGCCGATGAAAAAAGGACCAACATATGCCGGTCCTCTTTCAATGCTGTCGCAATCATTCAGGCCTGGGTTTAGCCTCGTTTAGTGATGATCTGCCGGCGGCGCCTTCTCCACATCGCCCACCAGGTGGTAGAGCGGGGCTTTTTCCATCGTGTACTCGCCCGTCTCGGGATCGCGGCGGGAGACCGTCAGCACATGCCAGTTCTGGTCATCCAGCTTCATCGCATCGCCGCGGTAGTAGTAGCCCGGCCAGCGCGTTTCCTTGCGGAACAGCGTATGCTGGAACACGCTCTCGGAAGTCAGGAAGCGATGCTTCAGCTCCCATGCACGCAGCAGCTCGTGTATGTCGGAAGCCGCGACCTTTTCCAGATCTTCACCCAGAATGTACATTTTCTTGAGGCCGATGTTCAGGAGCTTGTCGTTGGTCATGTAGTTGACGCCGAAACCGCCGCAATATTCGTCCATCAGCTTCTGCAATCGATCGAGGCCCTGCCTCGGATTGATGAAATTGGGATTGACCGTACCGGCAACCACTTCGTTGCTGAAAACCCGATAGGTTTCCAGCGGCTTGTAGATCTCCTCCCTGCGGCGATTGATCTGGGATTCCGAAACGCGTATGCCCTCGGCCTTGCCGTCATCGATATACTTGCAGGCGGCCTTGGCGGCCAGACGACCTTCCGTGAATGAACCCGACGAGAAGGCGTGAGGCGTACCGCCCACAGCGTCCCCTGCGCCGAAAAGACCTTCGACCGTCGTCATCCTGTTGTAACCCCAGAAATACTCGGGGGGAGACACGTCCTCAGGGCCCGAGCACCAGGCGCCGCAGCCGGTCGCATGCGAACCCATGACATAGGGCTCGGACGTGGTCAGCTCCGGATTCTCGTATTTCGGATCGACATCGGTTGCCGCCCAGAGCACCGCCTGACCGACGGTCATGCCCAGGAAGTTGTGCCAGCCGATCTCTTCGAGATGAGGATCCTGGAAGGCTTCCATGGTGACCATGTGAATCGGGCCGCGACCGGCATTCACCTCGGAAATGATGGCGTGGTTGCGCAAACAGGTCGGAATGGGGCGATGCGTCCTGTGCGAAACTTCCGGATCCAGGTATTCCTTGCCCACCATTTGCTGGAGCGCCGGGAACCACTTGGACTCGTATTCTTCGCCGTAGGCATTCTGTGTATAGGTCTTGAGATGCAGGAAGTAGGCGCCTACAGGACCGTAGCCGTCCTTGAATCGGGCCAGCACGATGCGGTTTTCCATCTGCGTCATCTTCGCGCCCGCCTGGATCATCAGGCCGTATGCCGAACCCGAAGACCATGGCGCGTACCAGACGCGCCCCGCACCCTCGCCGATGGAACGCGGCTTGAAGATGTTGGATGCGCCGCCAGCACCGCATATGACGGTCTTGGACTTGAACACGTGGTAGTTGCCAGTGCGGACATTGAAACCCACGGCCCCTGCAACGCGGTTTTCCTTGGATTCATCCATCAGGAGGTGGGTCACGCAGATGCGGTTGAAAACCTTGTCCGCCGACTTCTTGGCCGCTTCGGCAACGATGGGCTTGTAGGACTCGCCATGGATCATGATCTGCCAGCGCCCTTCGCGCAGAAACGAACCCTTTTTTTCGTTTCGCATGATGGGAAGGCCCCACTCTTCGAAGTTGTGCACAGTGGAGTCCACGTGGCGCGCCATGTCGAACAGCAGGTCTTCGCGCACCATGCCCATCAGGTCGATACGCGCATAACGCACGTGATCTTCCGGATTGTTCTCGCCGAAGCGCGTGCCCATGTAGCAGTTGATCGCATACAGGCCCTGGGCTACCGCGCCGGAACGCATGATGTTCGCCTTTTCGGCGATGACGATCTTCTTGTTCTGACCCCAGTATCTTGCTTCGAATGCCGCACCGGTGCCGCCCAGGCCCGCACCTACAACCAGGATGTCGATATTGTCTTCAATAATAGTCTGGTAGCCCATCAGTACTGCACTCCTTCCTTGATTTCCAGGCCATTGGATTCCAGCGTATGCAAACCACCTTCATCCATACGGATGTACTTAGGCTCATTGAACAGCAGCTGGCTGTCTCTCATCTCCTTGCTTGGAGGAGGCGCTTCTGCCAGCTTGGGGATATGCTTGCCCCAGGGCTTGGTCGTGATCGGCGCAAGGAGCTCCATGTCCTTCTTTCCGTTGCGGAATTTGATGCGCCACGCGATGGTTCCTTTCTCTTCGTCGCGGAGCACTCGAACGCTGTGCCCAAGCGGCGCAAAGTCGGCATAACCGCGCACATCGATCGCCTGGTGAGGACAGGCTTTCACGCAGGAATAGCACTCCCAGCACATGTTGGGCTCGATGTTGTAAGCGCGTCGCAGCTTCTTGTCGATGTGCATGATGTCGGATGGGCAGATGTCGACGCATTCTCCACAACCATCGCAACGAGTCATATATACAAAGGTTGGCATGATGAATTCCTTATGAATAACCAGTCAGGTCAGTAGTGGTTCGGTCTTTCAGCCTTGATGCAAAGCCCCATGTTCGGCGGATTCTTGCCCATGTACATGGGGATATCCGGAAATTTCTTCTGCACTTCAGGATCCGTCAAATCGTAGTCGGGCGGCAGATTCTCCCGGGAACCATCGGCCCGGGTGATTTTTTTCTGGTAGGCCGCGGCAGGCTTGAAGAACATGTGGGCAAACTTGGACCAGTAAACGCCGCCAAAGAGAACCGTGCTCGACAGGACGAACAAGACAAAGAAAATGCCTGCTCCGCCGCCGGTAAATGACCAGATCAATGCAAAAGTCGATGTAGCCAGAAGCGAGAGGATGAACAGGTCAGCGCGTTCGAACCTGAACCATGGAAGGCCTTCCGCCGACACATCGACGCGGATGGCAAACCAGAACCAGTACCCCCCTGCGGCCAGCATCAGCGCGCCG
>JAJZPK010000059.1 GCA_021811205.1 Pseudomonadota bacterium | reverse complement strand
TCCGATCTAGTCGTATACAGATTATCGTGGAGTTCAGCGACGCGGATGATCTCCATTTCCCCTGATTCAGGCGCATTCGGGCACAAGATGTGACCTTCCCGGATGAACTGCTCAGGAAGGTCTCCTTCTGCCACTGCCGTGCGGTGATACACGGCAAAATTGGTGTTGATCAAGGGCAGGCGTGGCTTTTCCCTAAGCACTTTCAGCAGCTCGTCGATCGCTTCTTCATGGATGAAGTCATCGTCGCCTATCAGCCAAACATGTTTCGCCACGAGTAGTTTCGAACAAACATGCAGGTTGCCGAGCATGCCGGTATTGTTGGGGTTGACCAGCAGCATGAAATTGCTGTTGCTGCTGAACGTCCTCAATCTTTCAACTGTGTCGTCGGTCGAGGCATTGTCCACGACCACGAGCTGGACGCGGGAGCGATACTTGTCGATTTTATTGAGCAACCATGACACGTTGAGTTCGGTGAAGGATGCACGGTTGTAGGTTGAAATGATGATGGTCAAGTCATACCGATGTTCTGGCAGATCGGACGACAGCGCATGTGCTGCTTCGCCATAGAGGCTTTCCCGGCGTGAAATCTTCATGAGATTCGTGGTATGCAGCGAGAGGGATTTGACGGCCCGGCCCAGCCATGACAAAGCGATACCATCGGCTGCAGGGAGTATACCCGCATGGCGGGAAGGCAAAGCCTGGATGTTCCTCTCCCGTAGCGTCTGCGGGAATTCGGTATACGTGTTTTCGTTCAGGAAAGTCAGGATGTCTGCGCTGCACATATCAACAAGCATTTCATCCGTTGCTGCAGCAAGTTGCGCCGGTGTCCAGTCGATTATGCACAATGCACGCTTTCCGGGCTCAAGGTCGGGCCGACCAGGCGAACGGGAAACTATCCAGGAAGCCTCGCCAATTTTGCATGGGGTGGGCTTGTTCTCCATAACGGCAGTGCGTAGAAAGGTTTCCAGATCGGAATCGGAGATTTCTCCTTGGGCAGGCATGCTTTCCAGCAGATTGGCAGCGTAATCCGACCAGGTCACCCTCTTTCTCGAACGGGCTTCGGCACGCAGCTTGTCGAGCAACTCCGTCTGATGTACGAGCTTCAGAATGCCGTCTGCAATTGAATCGTCAGACATCGAATCGACCAGGAAACAGCCCCCCCCGTCTGCAACTTCAGCCATGGAGCCGAAATTCGTGGTCATGCAGGGAACGCCGAGTCCGAGGCTCTCCACGATGGGAAGGCCGAAGCCTTCGTTTCTGGAAATGAAGACGCTGAAAGCGCTATCAGCCAGGCTGGACCAGATTGCGGCATCGCTGGCGTAGCGGTGATAGGCGATTTTCGGGTTTCTGGCCATCTCGGCATTCAGTTCGCCTGAAGATGCGGGATGCAGGGAGCCGAACAGGTCGATGCTGAATTCTCGAAGCAGCGGTTCCTTTTCAGCGAGGCTGTTGAAAATCCGAAGAAACCGTGTCTGCTGTTTTCTCGGCTCTATGGTCCCGAGCAAAACGATGCGCTTGCTGGCGCTCGATGACACCAGGGGCCCGTGTGATATGTTGTCCTCGCCGAGCGGGACGGGAATGATTGCATCGGACAAATCTGGGATGTACTCTTGTGGCAGGATGGCCCCGAAGAATGCCAGCAGATCGTCAGCGACATATCTGGAAATGGTGAAGACGCGGTCGCATCTCAGCGTTTCCAGCGTATACTCGGTGTGCGTCTTCTTGTGTTCTGCGTAGTCAGGGTCACGGACCGGAATGAGATCATAGAAAATGCAGGCCGTTCTGATCCCGTAGTATTTGCATTGGGTCAGCATACGGGCGAATTTTTCGTTTCCGTTTTCCTGGTGATAGGCGATTTCTGGAAAGAGCAGCCAGGTTTGTTCAGGTTTGGCTATCGTGTCCACGAAGCGGTAGTTGACCCGTGCGCAATAGCGGTTTGCCACGATTTCTGGCGGACGCTTCTTGCCGAATATCTGTCTGATCTCGTCTTCGGTCAAATGGCGTAATTGGCCTTCGAGATCGTCCCATTTGACCAGCTCGACGGTCGCTAGAGGTGCCAGCGCCCGGGCAGCCTCGACGACTACGCGTTGGATGCCTGTGCGTGTTTCGCAGGAGAGCGTATGGTGGCAGTAAAGCAGAATATGTGGGCGTTCAATGGCCATTCGGTGTCCCTAGAGTTTTAGCAATCGGAGCGTCTCGTTGCTTCTGTCGATCAGCGGACTCAGATGCGGGTCGAGAAACGTGCGCTCCCCCCATCGGGTTCGATAGTATTCGCGTTCGCGTTCGCGACGCGATCGGATGCGCGTATTGCCCAGGACGGGCTTGATCGAAACCGACTCCATGTGGATAAGCACTGCACGCGGGTCGAAGACCAGCTCGATTTTCCGCTGGGTTGCGCGCAAACACAGGTCGACATCCTGGAGATAGACGCCAAGGATGAAGTCGAAGCCATTCAGGTCTTCGAAAACTTCACGCTGCATCAGCATCACGGCTCCAGTGACGGCCGATACCTGGTGGGGAACCGACAGCATGAAATCTGGGTCACAATCGGGTACGCTTCCGCCTCGCAACGAATGGCCTGCGACCCCGTTGAAACCAAGGAACATGCCGGCATGCTGGATGGATTGGTCGGGATAGACAAGGAGCGGGCCGACGATACGCGGCCTGTCCATCCAGCTCAGCAAATAGTGCAGCCAGTCGTGGGAGACCGGTGCGATATCGTCGTTGATGAAGAGCAGATGTTCGCCTTGCGCGTACTCTGCGCCGAGATTGCATTGCTTGGAGAAATTGTATTCTTCAGGGTAATCGAGGACGGTGCATCGCGGCATCGAACTGGTTCGTCTGATCACGTTGAGTGCGTATTCGTTGGTCGGGTTGTTGGCGACCACCACGATGTCACGGATAGCAGGGTTGAGCAGCAGTTGCCCGATCAGTTGCTCCAGAAGCAGGCCGCAGTTCTTCGTGCAAATGATTGCGCTGACCGTGCCATCAGCGTCGAAGGGGATTGGCGCGCGCG
Source organism: Pseudomonadota bacterium (assembly GCA_021811205.1). The sequence continues at coordinate 9,274 of JAJZPK010000059.1, read as the reverse complement.
GGGTCATGGCATCGCGCATCTGCCTGAACCTCTCCTTGTCGATGTCCGCTTTGATCAACGGGAGAGGGATGTGCCTGCCATCGAGATGCCGGTTGCAAGCCAGTGTCTTGCCCAATTCATCAGAGGTGAGTTGTGGGTTCTCCGAAAACGCTGAGGCGACTTGCTGTCCTGTCGTGAGATAGCGCCCCAGGAAATAGCAACCGGATTCTGCGAGTACAGGGTCGACTGCGCTAAACAGTACCGGATGCACGCGCTGGTCTTCACGCCAATACAGGTCGAACAAAACAAGCGATGCGTCTTCGGCAGCAAGGTCCGCGATTGCATAAACCAGTTCGGGGTGGACCTCGTCTCCCGGTTTCAGCCACAGGACGAGGTCGTCCGGTTTGAGGAGCTCCAGCAGCTGGCCGGTGCTTGTTTTTCGGAATGACTTGAGCGTGCCTGGAGACTCGCCTCTCCAATACAGATTGACAGTGCAGCCCGTGCGTCGGGTGAGCAGGTTGATGGAGGTCTGGGTGCGTTGCAGCGCATCCTCATCGGACTTTTGCCCATCCACCACCACATTGAGGCGCAGTGCTGTCGGGCTTTCCCTCTTTTCCTGCGGAAAGCGCAATCTCAAAAGATCGCCGAGATAAGTTTGCCACTCCGCTTCGCCGATCGTGTAGTCTTCGGCAAGGACAAACTGCCCTGAAACTTGAGGTCTGGCCGTCTGCCATGACTGTTCGGCTTGTTGCATGGGTGCTGACTGAAGCGGCATCCTGAACAGCCGATCAGACCATTCCTTGTTTCGATCGTGCAGCAGATCGACCAGTTTTTCCGCCATGGAAAAGGCGGAGGTTTTCGTGTCCTCAAGAGCATGCCTGGTTTCAAGTGCCTGCATATCAGCCTGATCACGTTGGGCTTCGGCCTGCGCTAACATCTGCTCCAGTTCATGTGCTTTGGTCACTGCATTTTGCTGGGCGTAAAGAACGAATTCGTCAAAAACGTTGGGGGGATAAGCGAATGAGTCCAGTAATTCGGAATGTTCCTTGGAGACATAGAAGCGGTTGAGTCCGTCTGCATAGGCAAACAGGTAGCCGGCGTCGAGAAGTATCCTTTCCCACGATATGAACGACTCGTCTTGCGTCATGGGGAGTGTCGCTTCTACCACAACGATCCACGGCCTGCACTTTGACCAGTCGTTGCCGCGCAGGACTGATTCCTCCAGTCCTTCCACGTCAACTTTTAGAAAATGAACAGCCTGCCTTGGCGGAACATGTTGTTCCCATAAAGATGCGAGCGTGATGACAGGGACTTCCCTCCGGATTCTGGACGTCCACCCTGCCTTGCGGTGCCGCGCGGCTATGGCGTCGTCCAAAGTTGACAGGCCGGTTTCTCCGATAAAATTCATGTGGAGTGAGCCTTCCTGGTCGCTGACGGCTACTCGCAGGGTTGTATCGCGCGGGCGCGCTTTTTTGTACAACTTGTGAAGCTTGGGGTTGGGTTCGACATTCACGCCGCTCCAACCGCGTTCGTAAAATGCTTTTGTGACGGAATCGAAGTCGGGCCAGGCGGCGCCTATGTCGATATAAAATCCATCTTTGACATGCTGGAGGGCACGCCACAGCATGACGTCTTCGAAATTTTGCGCATACGATATGAAAGTCATTGCGGAACCAATCAGTTAAGTGATTTTCGAACAATATGCTGACATGCTTCTCGATTTCTCGCGAAGCATTGCTAGAGCCAGTTTTCCGATAAGTCCAGGGACTCGAAGCAGTTGCGAAAGCATGCTTTCCGGATAAAAGTCGGTCCCGAGATTATATTCGGACGATCCGTGAGCCAGAAGCCATTTGTAGAACTCGAAACGTCGCTCCGGCTTCTCGACGTCGTAGATTTTTTGCAGATCGCTTCTTGATTCCCAGATTTCGAGCATTGCCTGGGTCAAAGGATGCTCATCTTCCTCATGTTCGGCATTGGTCCGGGCAATCGCATCGGAATGACCAGCGCTGATCTGGACAATCTCAGCGACCAGTCTGGCTGCCAAGATTTGATCCGCTATGGCCTCCTCGGCCATTGCAAGCATGTGATGTGCCCGTGCGTTGCGGGCGTCAAGCGAAAGGGCCTGATTGTAGAATATTGCAGCCTCGCGGAACTGGTCGTTTTTATGCATTTCAAGCCCCTGTTGAAGGCAGGCCAGTATTTGAGCTGTATTGTCGACCCGAACGAGCTTTTGCTTCTTTTCGGATTGAAGGAAATCAAGCTTCTTGCGGCTTGAGATATGCGTCGGCAATACCTTCAGCGCAGCCTCGAAACTGGCCATGGCTCCATCGGGTTTGCCCAGGTCTTCAGCTTTCCTCCCTTGCTCGAAGTAAGCGTCTGCGAGTTTTGTTTTACCGTAGAGATCGTCAGGTTTCAGCTCAAGAAATTTAAGATAAGACTCGATGGCTTCATCCAGTTGCCCGAGCTTGTGCAGGGACTCGGCCAGGTTGACCCATGCGATGGCAAGATCAGGGCTGAGCGCTGTGGTCTGCTGGTAAAGCGGCACGGCTTCATCCAGTTTTTCGAGGTCTCTGTACAGATTTGCGAGATTGAAGCTCGCTGTGGCATGAGCCGGATCGTGTTCAAGTGCGGCAAGATAGCTTGATATGGCCAATTCGGTTTGGCCTTGGGTCTTGAGAACATTACCCAGATTGAAATGAAAAATTGCATTGTCGGGCTGAAGGGAGATGGCGATTCTTATGAGGTCAACGGCCAGATTCTTGTCGCCGATGGAATCAGCAAGCAGTCCCAGAAGATGGATGGCATCGGCGTTGTTCGAGTCGATAGCCAATACCTGCTTGTAGCAGTCCTCCGCTTCGAGAAACTGATTGTTTCTATGATGCTCAATGCCTTGTTGAAGAATGCGCTCGATATTTGACTCGTTTCCCATACTCATACCCTAATTCTTCGAAAATGGGGTAAGAGTGGAGATGTGATGAATGACGTCATACATGCCCAGAGCGTCAAAGAGAATTTCATCCCGTTTTCTTTGCGGATCTGTGGTTGGACGGTATTGCAATACATCTTTGCTGATGTAATAGGCTTCGGCCCAATACAATTGCCCTCTGTAAGTGGGGTGTCTGACGACCGTGGTGTCGTAGCATACAATATCTTCACCGATAGAATTTGCAGATATTTCGGCCCGGCTATAGTGGCATAGATTGGCTAGCTTCCAAAGCATGAATCCGTGATTTCTCATGAAAATATCGATATCGGAAAAGAGTGGCTGCCCTAGGTAAATAGGATTGAACTCAACTTCAATTTCGAGGCATCTTACGTTGCTTAAGGTTTTTATCCCCCCATGAAGAATGTCGAGTTCGGTCCCTTGGGTATCCAGCTTGATGTAATCGACTATTCCAATAGCGTTTTCTTTGGCCCATCTGTCGAGCACCGTTGTTTTTACATCCATGTTTCCAACGTGCTTTGCGCAAAATAGAGAAGGGTATTGCTCGGTCAGACTAGGGTCGGGTTGCAATAAGGAACTACATGCCGGCTCATCGGTAACATATAGTTTCTTCACTCCAGGAGTGCTCGCAAGGCCGAGCGGAACTAACTCCACAGGGTGGTCTTGATAGATTGCTGTCAAACGCTTGCATTCTTCGATATCTGGATCGAAACCATATAAGCGGAATGAATTTGCATGCTTTAAGAATTTCTCGGCAAAACCCCATCTGCAGCCAATGTCGATGACCACAAGTTTTCTGTCCAGAGGTTCCTGCGTGTCTTTTTGTGCTGATAATGTGGCTTCGTTGCGCAGGTAATCCAGTTTGTTCCGGCTGCCGACATGACTCGGCAATAGCGAGAGGGCCAACTCGAAACTTTTCATGGCCTCATCAATCTGGCAGTTGTCTTCGAGTTTTCTCCCCTGCTCGAAATAGGCTTCGGCCAGTCTAGTTGTGCAGTACATGTCATCTGGCTTGAGTTCGAGATATTTCTTGAAGCGGTGGATAGACTCGTCTAGCTGTCCTAATTTGTGAAGCGTTTCGGCAAGGTTGATCCAGGCGATGGCGAAGTCAGGGGTGATCGCGATCGCTTGCTGATAAAATGCGACTGCTTCTTGAAGTTGCCCTAGGTCACGGTACAGATTGGCAAGATTGAAACAGGTCTCGGCCCGGGTTGCGTCGAGCTTCAAGGCTTCGAGATAGCATGCAATAGCCAAATCATTCTCTCCTTGAGTCCTGAGAACATTGGCCAGATTGTCGTAGAAAGCCGGACGTGTCGGGTCGATGGCAATGGCACTTTTAATGAGATCAACGGCGAGCACCTTGTCGCCTATCGAATCGGCCAGCAGTCCAAGTAGCTGGATCGCGTCTGCATTGTTCGGGGCGATTCCGAGTGCTTCCTTGTAGCAGGCCTCCGCTTCCAAGAATCGATTCGTCTTGTGGAACTCGATCCCCTGTTGAAGCAGCTCTTCGATCTGGTTATTTTCCATGTATTGCTTTAGCAGCCGTTATTTGCCGCTTGATGCGGCAATTTTTGCCTAAGATTCATTGCGAATTTCGGTAATTAACACATTCATAAATGTATACGGGCAATAAAGCAGCAATCGTGCCAGCTCAAGTGCTTGTGTTGGTTTTTGGAGGCGGGGCGGCGACAACGCGGTTCTTGCCGGCCCTTTTCGCCTGGTACATGGCTTCATCTGCACGCTTGATCAGGTTGTGCTGGGTTTCTCCCGGTTCCATCAATGCAACGCCTGCACTGAAAGTGATGACCCGCTTTTCGTTCTTGTGCAGGAAAATCTTCTTGGTCAGTTCGCGCTGCAGGCGCGTGATGGCCTGAACACCGTCCTTGAGCTCGGAGTCCGGCAGGATGATCAAAAATTCCTCGCCGCCGAAGCGCGCCACCACGTCGTTCGGCCTCACCGTTTCCTTGATGACTGTGGAAAGATGGACGAGCGCATCGTCCCCTGCCTGATGCCCCAGGGTGTCGTTGAGCTGCTTGAAATTGTCGATGTCGAGCACCGCGATGCAAAGCGGCGAATTGCGCCGCTGCGAACGAGAAACCTCGCGCTCGAATGCCTGTTCCATGCCGCGCCGGTTGAGTGTTCTGGTGAGCTGGTCTTCGCGAACGAGTTCCGAGAGGCTTTCGAGTTCCGCCTCGAGTTCGATGATGCGCTGATTGGCCTCGTTCACCTTGCCTTGCGCATTCAATATGCCTTCCCTGGAGCGCAGGGTGTCGAGCTGTATGGCTTTCGTTTCGGTCAATACTTCGTCGAGGATGGCGGTGAACTGGGCGACATCGTCGCATTTTCTCAGCCTTTCCGAATAGACGGAAATCTTGCTGTGGTAGTCCCCTGTGCTTTCCGAGAATTCGCCAAGCCTGTCGATGAAACTGGTGATCAGATGCTTGAGGCTGGATTTGGCTTCGGTGATACTGTGTTTCAGTGCGCTCTGCTTGTAGATCACCGCCTTGATGCTGCGCTCGGCATCATCCAGGACGCCGAGCCGGATGGGGTTGGAGATGATTTCCTTCACCACCCCGATCTGTCCCTGCAAATACTGGTCCTCGACCACGATCTCGCTGATGTTGTCGACGACGAGACGAAGGAGCCTCAAAAGCCCCTCGCGGATCTCGGCTTCGTCTCCCGACCTGATTTCAAGCTTGAACCAGAACTGCCTGAGACCCATGGTCAATTCGCTTACCGAGTTTGCGGTATAGGCGCCACGCGATAGCTTGGCTAGTCTCGTCGCTTCACGGGAAAGGTCTGGCGCATTGGAAAGCAGCGAAACCATGCCGATGGAAAGCGCCTGGGCCAGGAGGTCGCGCATCACGTCGGCTATCTCTTCCCTTGTCTTCGGCTCGTCTGTTTTCTTCACGGCCGGCTTTTCGTCGATAACAGGAATTGCTCCTTCGGTGAGCTCGCTTGTCGACACCGCGCTGGCAGACCACGACTTGAAAAGGGATTGAAGTTTCTGGAAGAGGGCATCGGGGTTCGAGCCGAACTTGGTGAGCACGGTCTCGAGTCCGTCCCGCTTCTGGGCAATCGTCCAGTTCACATGCTTGGTTTCCCATGCGCGCAGGAATTCCCGGATCAGGGTGTTCCAGGCAAGCGGCTCTTTTGTCGGATAGCCTTGAAATAAATTGGAGAGCGCAGTTTCGACATTCTCCCAGTCCTTTTCGACCAGCGATTTCCTGAGCAGCTTCGCTGCCTGAGCGACTTCGGGAGAAACGGAAGGCGCAGACTGGAGTGCGCGATCGAGGATATTGCCGATGTCCTGATCGGATGCGTCGAGCCCCGCGATTTCGTTGTATATGGTGCGATAGTGTTCCGGCGTTGGCACGATGCGTCGGGTGGCGAGAAGCTTGAGTGCTTCGCGTGCGATTTCGGACGGGTTGGTGAGCTTTTTCATCTTTTAGTCGACAGGCTACCCAATATCGATAGCGTATCAGAAAGGCGGATCACCTGCCATTGTCTGAGAATTTGCCGAGGCGTAGAATGGTTCTACAATCGTGCGAGTCCAATCATGGAGCTTATGTCCAGACCGGAAAAAACGCGGCTCGGGGAAATTCTGCTGAAGCAGGGGTTGATCGACAAGGCGGAGCTCGATGAGGCGCTGACCGAGCGCAGCGAAAGCGGCGCCAGGCTGGGCAAGGTGCTCGTCGAGCATGGTTATGTCACGGAAGACCAGATTTCCCGAGTGCTCGCGGATCAGCTTCAGATCCCTTACATCAACCTCAAATTCTATCCCTTGAGGCTGGAAGCCGTACATCTTTTGCCTGAGATCCTGGCGCGGCGTTTCCATGCAATTGTTCTGGAAGACAGGAAATACAAGGTCCTGGTCGGAATGGCTGATCCCACAGACCTGTTCGCCTACGACGAGATCTCGAGGAGCCTGAAGCGCGACATCGAACTTGCCGTGGTGAACGAAGATCTTCTGGTGCAGACCATAGACAGGATGTACCAGCGCACAGAACAGATCAGCGGTCTTGCGCATGAGCTCAACAAGGATCTTGGCGAGGAGCTGGTCGATTTCGGGACATTGCCGATAGGCACAGGCGCCGAAGACGCACCCGTCGTGAAGCTGCTTCAGACCGTTTTCGAGGCGGCTGCATTGGCTGGTGCATCCGACATCCATATCGAACCCATGGAACACAGTCTGCAGATCCGCTTCAGGATAGACGGCGTGCTGCATCTCGAGACCGAAGCGGCAAGCAATATCGCGCCGGCCCTGGCACTTCGACTCAAGCTGATTTCCGGCCTCGACATTTCCGAGAAGCGCCTTCCGCAGGACGGCAGCTTCAATTTCAGGGTCAGGGATCAGATCGTCGACGTGAGAATTTCGACCATGCCCACCGAGTATGGCGAATCGGTGGTCATGCGCCTGTTGAGCCTGAGCCGCGGCATGCTGACGCTGGAGCGCCTGGGCATGCCGCCCGAGATGCTGGAGCGCTTCAGGCAGATCATCCACCGCCCGAACGGAATGGTGCTCGTCACGGGCCCCACTGGAAGCGGCAAGACCACCACGCTTTATGCTGCGCTCACCGAGCTGAACAATCTGGAAACCAATATCATAACGGTCGAGGACCCGGTGGAATACCACCTTGCCGGAATCAATCAGATCCAGATCAACGAAAAGATCGATCTTTCCTTCGGAAGAGTGCTGCGTTCGGTTTTGCGCCAGGATCCCGACATCATCCTGGTTGGAGAAATGCGCGACCAGGAAACGGCATTGATCGGCCTCAGGGCTGCCATGACCGGACACATGGTGTTTTCGACGCTGCATACCAACAATGCGGCCTCCACGCCGGTGCGCCTCATGGACATGGGCGTGCCGCGCTACATGGTGTCGAGCTCATTGCACGTCGTGCTGGCCCAGCGTCTTCTGCGCATCAATTGCGAAAGCTGTTCGGAGCCCTACGTGCCGAAACCCAATGAGATTGCATGGCTCGAACAGGTGAAAGGCATTACGGTTGAGCAAGGCCGTTACATCCATGGAAAAGGTTGTCCGCACTGCAACGAATCGGGGTTTCAGGGACGCACCGGGATATACGAGATGCTCGAGATGACCAAGGAGCTGGCGGAAGCGGCCAACCATCATGATCCTGCGGAATTCATGCAGGCGGCCATCGAGCACATGCAGGGGCATACCCTGAGCCATCATGCTGCCGACTTGGCAATTTCCGGCAGGACAACGGTAGCCGAGGCAATGCGTGTCAGCAGCCAGTATGAAGACTGAATATCATGACGCATTTTAGCTACAAGGGGCGCAATGCCCAAGGGGATGCAGTGGAAGGCAAGCTGGATGCGGAAAACGCAGGCGTCTGCGCCGACCAGCTTTACAAGGAAGGCATCGTCCCGGTTGAAATCAATGCTGCGTCTGCCGGCCCGAAAGCAAACTGGCGCAGGTTCTTCGCCGGAAAAAAGGTGGGGGCTGTGGAACTCATGCTGTTCAGCCGCCAGATGCATACCCTGTTGAAGGCTGGCGTGCCCATTCTCAGCGCGCTCTCGGGGCTTCAGGAATCGATGCACAACAAGGCGTTTGCTGAGGGAATCGCCGTCGTCAGGGAAAGTCTGGACAGCGGGCGTGAACTCTCGGTATCGCTCTCCCGTCAGCCGCAGATATTTTCGCCTTTTTACGTCAACATGGTGAGAGTGGGGGAGACGACCGGGATGCTGGACGAGGTTTTCTTGCGTCTTTACCATTATCTGGAATTCGAGCATCGATCGCGCGAACAGATCCGTTCTGCGCTGCGCTACCCTGCCTTCGTGATTGCGGCCCTGCTTGCGGCGCTCGTGGTGATCAACCTGTTCGTGATTCCGGTTTTTGCCAAGGTTTATACGGGCTTTCACGCCGCCCTGCCGCCTGTCACGCGGCTCTTGATCGGTTTTTCCGAGTTCTGGGTGAAATTCTGGCCCATGATGCTGGTGGGGGCAATGGCGTGTTTTTATGCTTTGCGATTTTATGTGGGCACGTCTCATGGAAGGTATCAATGGGACAAGTTCAAGCTTGATTTGCCCATCGTCGGAGACGTCATCCGGAAGGCGACATTGGCCCGATTTGCGCGCAGCTTCTCTCTCGCCAGCCAAAGCGGCATCCCCATCGTTCTGGGTTTTTCCGTCGTTGCGCAGGTTGTGGAAAATACCTATGTCGCCGAGCGCATCGAAGGCATGCGCAGCGGCGTCGAGCGAGGCGAGAGCATTTTGCGCACTGCAATCAATGCGGGCATCTTCAACCCAGTCGTGCTGCAGATGATCGCTGTGGGAGAGGATACCGGCGAGATCGACGATCTGATGCACGAGGTCGCTGAAATGTAT
>JAJZPK010000058.1 GCA_021811205.1 Pseudomonadota bacterium | reverse complement strand
GATCTGAGCAGAAATTGCAGGAAAGCGAGGAAAAATTCCGCAGTATCGCAGCGTCTGCCCAGGATGCCGTCATCATGATCGACAACAAAGGCTGCATTTCCTTCTGGAATGCAGCCGCTCAAACGATCTTCGGCTATTCTGAAAAGGAGGCGATCGGCAGGGAGCTCCATCCCCTCCTGGCGCCGGCCCGCTTCCAGGACGAATATCGGCGCGGCTTTACCCATTTCAGCGCTTCAGGCGAAGGTGCCGTAATCGGCAAAACGCTCGAGCTCATCGCCTTGCGCAAGGACGGGACGGAATTCCCCATCGAGCTTTCCCTTTCGTCGCTGAAACTGGGCGGGAGCTGGCAAGCCATCGGCATCTGCCGGGATATCTCGGCTCGCAAGAGCGGCGAGGATGCGCTGTGCGCATCGAACAACCTGCTTCGTTCCATCGTCGAGAATGCGCCCATACGCGTATTCTGGAAGGATACAAATCTGCGGTTCCTCGGCTGCAATACAGCCTTCGCCCGCGACGCGGGCATGGAAAAGCCGGAAGACCTGATCGGCAAGGACGATTTCCAGCTGGCTTGGCATGATCAGGCTGAGCTTTACCAGGCAGACGACAGGCGCGTCATGGAGTCCGGTACTCCCAAGCTCGGCTACGAAGAGCCGCAGACCGCCCAGGACGATAAAACGGTGTGGCTGCGCACTTCAAAGGTGCCGCTTCATGACGCGAACGGGAAGGTTATCGGCGTTCTCGGCATTTATGAAGACATCACCGAAAGCAAGAACGCCGAAGACGAGCGGGAACAATATCTCAAGTTTTTCAATGCATCCACGGAATTGATGGGTATTGCCGATCCGAACGGCGCCTTCAAGAAGGTCAATCCCGCTTTTCTTGACACGCTGGGTTATTCCGAGTCCGAGGTTCTGGCAAAGCCCTTCATCGAATTTGTCCATCCGGATGACCGCCAATCGACCCTCGACGAGATGAAAAGGCAGCTCGATCGCGGTTTTTCGCTCAACTTCGAGAACCGATACATATGCAAGGACGGTTCGGCTCGCTGGCTGTCGTGGCGGGCCACTGTCGATTATGAAGAGGGCGTGACCTATGCCTCTGCGCGCGATATCACCGAACGCAAGCTGGCAGAATTCAGCCAGAAGAAACTGACCCGCGCATTGACCCTCATCCGCTGGTGCAATTCGATCCTTGTCCATGCCGATGAAGAGGCGCGCCTGCTTTCCGATATCTGCAGGTTGGCGGTCGAAACGGGTGGGTACCTGATGGCCTGGGTGGGGTTCCCGGAGCACGACGAGGATAAAACTGTTCGTCCTGTTGCAGAAGCGGGCTTCGAGGAAGGTTATCTGCAAAACGCAAACATCAGCTGGGCCGACAACGAAAGGGGCAGAGGCCCTACCGGCACCGCGATCAGGACAGGGAAAATCCAGGTCAACCAGAATTTCCTCGCCAATCCGGCCATGATACCTTGGCGAGAATCGGCATTGCAGCACGGCTACCAGTCGAGCCTCGCCATGCCTCTCACCCATGAAGGCAGCGTTCTGGGTTCACTCACGCTTTACGCCAGGGAGCCGGATGCCTTCACTGCCGAAGAAACGGACCTGCTGCTCGAATTGGCCGGCGACCTGGCTTTCGGATTGGCGCATCTTCGCATGCAGAAGGAGCGCGACCGCGCCGTCCTTGAAAACAGGCGATACATGGAAAAATTGCGGGAAAGCCTGGAAGACGCTCTGCAGGCAATCTCGGCCACGGTCGAAATGCGCGACCCTTACACGGCAGGTCACCAGAGGCGCGTCGCGCATCTCGCTGTTGCCATCGCGAATGAAATGGGGTTGTCGGAGGAGCAGAGTCACGGCATCCACCTTGCCGCCATCGTGCACGATATCGGCAAGATCCATATTCCAGCCGAAATGCTGAGCAAGCCTGGACGCCTGACCGAAATCGAATACAGCCTGATCAAGATTCATCCCGAAGCCGGGTATGAAATCCTAAAGGAAATCGATTTTCCCTGGCCGATCGCCCAGGCAGTGCTTCAGCACCACGAAAGGATGGACGGTTCCGGTTATCCTCGGGGATTGAAAGATGAAGAGATCATCATCGAGGCGCGGATTCTTTCGGTCGCCGATGTCGTCGAGGCGATTTCTTCGCATCGTCCCTACCGTCCCGGCCTGGGAATAGAGGCCGCGCTGGACGAACTCAGGAAAAACCGAGGTATTCTTTACGATCTTGCCATAGTCGATGCCTGTTTCAGGCTGTTTCAGCAGAAGGGTTACCGGTTTCCTCTTTCCTGATGCCTACCAGGGGATTTCGATGCCATCGTAGGAAAGGAATTTTCCCGAATCGGCAGGCGCAAGCCTTTCGATGACATGGCGCATTCCGGATACGCTTTGTTCGACGGATATCAGGGCATTCGGCCCGCCCATGTCTGTCTTGACCCAGCCCGGGTGCAGCGCAACGGAAATGATTCCCGATGACTTCAGGTCGATCGCCATGCTTTTCATCACCATGTTTCCCGCAGCCTTGCTGGACCGGTATAGGTATTCGCCGCCGCTGGTATTGTCGGCGAGGCTGCCCATCTTGCTGGTGAGGGTCGCGATGGTGCCGCGTCTTGGGATCCGATTGACGAAGGCCTCGGCCATCCGGAGAGGGGCCATTGCATTGATTTCGAATGCCTTCATCCATTTTGCATAGTCGATTTTGCCGAAACTGCCAAAATCGGGATAAATGCCAGCATTGTTGATCAGAACGTTTATCGATTCTCCGGCAAGCCTGCTCGAAAGCTGCCGGATTTGTTCCGGTTCGCCGACGTCGAGCGGATGGATTTCGACCCCGGGCAGGGCAAGCTCCTTCGATGGATGGCGGCAGCAGGCCAGCACGCGCCAGCCTTCAAGAGCGTATTGCCTGCAGAATTCGAGTCCGATGCCTCGGTTTGCGCCTGTGATCAATACGGTTTTCATGTTCAACATGATGGTCCATGAAAGCCGGGAAATCAAACCGTGATTTCTTCCTATAATGAAGTGAACAATGGGAGGGTGGTAAATGGACAGGCTGGAAAGAATCAGGGAGGCGGCCTATTTCCGCTATGTCGACCGGGGATACGAGCATGGGCACGACCTGGAAGACTGGCTCGAGGCCGAAGCTGAAATCGATGCAGAAATGATCGAGCCTGGAATCGAATTCGGCATGCAGCAGGGCGGAACGATGGGGCCTGCCGAAGACGAGGCATTGAAACGCCTGATCAGGCAGCATCCTGGGAAGGAAATCCCGCTCGTCGAAGGGATCGAACCGATTGATGCGCCCGCCAGGGAATGAGCTAGTGCAGGGCGCGGTTGACCGCTTCGAGGTCCGAGTCGGTGAGCGAACCCGAGGCGGCCTTGAGTTTCAGCTCGGAAACCAGGTAGTCGTAGCGCGCCTTGTAGAGGTCGCGCTTGGCCGAATAGAGTTGCTGCTGGGCGTTGAGCACGTCGACGGCAGTCCGTATTCCTACTTCCTGGCCAAGCTTTGTTGATTCAAGCATTGTTTTGCTGGAAGTGAGTGCCTGCTCAAGGGCTTTGACCTGAGCCATGCCGCTTGCGACGCCTAGAAAGGCCTGGCGAGCGTCGAGCTCCGCATTGCGCCTCGCGCCGTCCGCATCATCCTTGGATTTCTCCAGATTGGCCGCGGCTTCCCTTGTCTGCGAGCTGATTGCGCCGCCCTGGAATATCGGCATGTTGAACTGAAGCCCGACTGCGCTTTGCTTGGTTCGGGAGGAAAGATCGAGCAAAGGGCCTCCCGATGCGGCATTGTCGCTATAGCTGGCGACGATGGAAAGCGTCGGAAGGTGCCCCGCGCGGCGCCTGGACACTTCCTTCTCGGCGATTTTCTCCAGTATCCGGCTGCCGACGAGATCCGGATTTCCGTTGAGCGCCGCTTCCACCCATTTCCCTGCATCGTCTGGAACGGGCAAGGTCGGTTCAAATTTCGCATTCACGGTATCGAGCTGGCCGGGCATTTTCCCGGTCAGGGTGGCGAGCGAGCGTTTCTTGATTTCCAGATCGCTCAATGCCGCGATCTCCTGTGCGGAAACAAGATCGTACCTCGCCTGAGCTTCATGCGTGTCGGTGATGGTGGCCGTGCCGACATCGAAATTCTGTTTCGCCTGCTGCAGTTCTTCGGATATTGCCGCTTTCTGGGCGCGGACAAGCTCGACGTTGTCGAGCGCGAGCAGAACGCCGAAATAGGACTGGGTTACCCGGATGATGAGATCCTGCTCGGCAGCGCGGAATTGCGCCTGGGCGGCCGCAAACTGGAGATGGGCCTCATCGAGCTGTATCCAGTCCTGCATCCTGAAGATCGGCTGTGAGAGGGCAACCGTGTAGCCGTTAGAATTGTAGTTGCCGTTTCCGCCGAGCGGCAGGCCAGCAAGCCCGGGATTGTTGAGGGTCGTGACGAAGTGATTGTAGGTCGTGTTGGCGCTGAGGCCGACATTGGGCAGGAGCAGCGCCCTGCCTTGCGGCACCTTCTCCTCTGCAGCCTTGAGACTGGCCTGGGCGGCGAGAAACGCCGGATCCTGGGCCCTCGCATCGCTGTAGACGGAGAGCAGATCGGCGGCATGGGCGACGGGGCTCAGTGCGACGAGCATCGCGAAAATCGGCTTCAGTGTCATGGTGTCCTAAGTAAATAAGACAATTCTAATATACTTTGCGCGATCAGAACACGAATTTCTTCATCTTCAATGCATTTTGCAGCGGGGCAATTCTCGTTTCGAACAGGTCTTCGGTATGCCACGCATCTTTTCCGATGCGCGTCACCAACGTTGCACGCATGGCCGGCCCCTCTCCGACCACGGCAAACAGCCTGCCGCCGAGATGCAGATCCTTCTGGAATTCCTCGGGCAGTACGGGGGTCGAGCCGGAAAGGACGATGACGTCATACGGCCCGTGCTTGCCCCATCCTTGCGATGCATCGCCGACTTCCAGCGTGACGTTGCCGACATGATGCGCCTTCAGGTTCTTTTCGGCCATGGCGGAAAGCTCGGGAACGATCTCGACGCTGTACACATGCTGGCCGCCCATGGCGAGCAAAGCAGTCAGGTAGCCGTTGCCGCTGCCGATTTCCAGCACCCTGTCAGATTTTCTCAAATCCACCGCCTGCAGGATCTTCGCCTCCAGCTTCGGGAAAAGCATGGATACGCCATGCCCGATCGGAATCTCTATGTCGGCGAAAGCGAGTTCCCTGTATTGTTCGGGCACGTATTCTTCCCGCTTGATCTCGACAAGCAGATCAAGCACATGTTTGTCCAGGACATCCCATGGTCTGATCTGCTGCTCGACCATGTTGAATCGCGCTTGTTCGAAATCCATCGTTACCCCGTTTTTGAAGAATTCAAATTTCAACTATAACACGGATGATGTTCAGTATAGTGCAGCAAATCTTGCTTTTGTCCCGGTTTTAAAGTAGCTTTCACGCATAGCTTAGGTCGCGTAATCCGCGACATCTTGGAGTCCTCAATGAATGCCATCCCGAAATTCCTGAACCAGAATGCGAAGGTCGACGAAGCGGCCATCAAGCCTTTTCCGAAGTCCAGAAAGGTCTATGTCGAAGGTTCGAAACCCGATATCCGCGTGCCCATGCGCGAAATTTCCCTCTCGCCAACCGGAAGCGAGGAGAATCCGCCCGTTTTCGTTTACGACACGTCCGGCCCATATACCGATCCCGAATCGAAAATCGACATCAGGTGCGGATTGCCACCCCTGAGGCTGAAGTGGATACTGGAGCGTGAAGATACGGAAGAACTTCCTGGCCTGTCTTCCGCATACGGCAGGGCGCGCCTCGAAGACCCTGCGCTTGCCGGCCTGCGGCTCGATGTCCAGCACAACCCGAGACGGGCGAAATCGGGCATGAACGTCACCCAGATGCATTACGCAAGGCGCGGCATCGTGACGCCGGAGATGGAATATGTGGCCATCCGCGAAAACCAGAAAATGGAAGCGCAGAGCGAGATGCTGCGCCGCCAGCATCCGGGGATGAATTTCGATGCGGCGCAACCGAAATTCATCACGCCCGAATTCGTGAGGGACGAAGTCGCGAAGGGCCGCGCGATCATCCCGCTCAACATCAACCACCCCGAGACAGAACCGATGATCATCGGCAGGAATTTCCTCGTCAAAATCAATGCCAATATCGGCAATTCTGCGCTCGGCTCATCGATCGCCGAGGAAGTCGAGAAGATGACCTGGGCGACGCGCTGGGGCGGGGATACGGTAATGGATCTTTCCACCGGGAAGAACATCCACGAGACCCGCGAATGGATCATCAGGAACAGTCACGTGCCGATCGGCACCGTGCCCATCTATCAGGCGCTGGAGAAGGTCGAGGGCCGGGCTGAGGATCTTACTTGGGAGATTTTCAGGGACACGCTGATCGAACAGGCCGAGCAGGGCGTCGATTATTTCACGATCCATGCAGGGGTGCGGCTCGCCTTTGTGCCGATGACCGCAAAGCGCATGACGGGCATCGTATCGCGCGGCGGCTCGATCATGGCGAAATGGTGTCTTGCTCACCACAGGGAGAATTTCCTCTATGCGCATTTCGAGGAAATCTGCGAGATCATGAAAGCCTACGACGTCAGCTTTTCGCTCGGAGACGGACTGCGCCCCGGCTCGATCCATGACGCCAACGACGAAGCTCAACTTGCCGAACTGAAGACGCTCGGAGAGCTCACCGACATTGCTTGGCGCCATGACGTGCAGACCATGATCGAAGGACCAGGCCATGTGCCCATGCACATGATCAAGGAAAACATGGACCTGCAGCTTAAATACTGCAAGGAAGCTCCATTCTATACGCTGGGGCCCCTGACGACAGACATTGCACCCGGATACGACCATATCACTTCAGCGATAGGGGCTGCGATGATCGGCTGGTACGGCACGGCGATGCTTTGCTACGTGACGCCCAAGGAACACCTTGGCCTGCCGGACAAGAACGACGTGAAGGACGGCATCATCGCCTACAAGATCGCAGCGCATGCGGCCGATCTTGCCAAGGGACATCCCGGCGCCCAAGTCCGCGACAATGCATTGTCGAAGGCCAGGTTCGATTTCAGATGGGAGGACCAGTTCAACCTTTCGCTCGATCCGGACCGGGCCTGCGAATTTCACGACGAGACATTGCCCAAGGACTCGGCCAAGGTGGCCCATTTCTGCTCGATGTGCGGACCGCACTTCTGCTCGATGAAGATCAGTCAGGACGTGCGGGAATATGCCGAAAAGGGGATGGAGGAAAAATCGGCGGAATTCCTGGAGACCGGCGCGCAACTCTACAGGAAGGCCTGACATGACCCTGTTGCAGATCATGGGGCTCGCCATCGTTCAGGGGGCGGCGGAGCTTCTCCCCGTCTCCAGTTCAGCGCACGTCATCGTGGCGGAAAAGCTGATGGGGCTCGACCCCACCACGCCGGAGATGACGATGCTCCTGGTGATGCTCCATACCGGGACGATGTTTGCGGTCATCGTCTATTTCTGGAACGCCTGGAAGGAGAGTTTCTTTTCGTCCAAAGCCGTTTTCTGGGAGTCGGCAAAGCGCATTTTCGCCGCGACCATGGTGACGGGAATTATCGGGCTTGCCCTGAAGGTTCTCATCGAAAAGCTCTTCATGAAGAACGTGCCGCACGCCGAAATCGAGCAGCTCTTCGGGAACATGAGCCTGATTTCGGCTTCCCTTGCTGCGGCAGGTCTGCTGATTTTCTATGCGGGGATGAAGACCAGGGAGGCTTCTCTTGGCCATTCGGTCGATTTCAGGCAATCCTGTCTGGTCGGCGCGGTTCAGGGAATCTGTCTGCCATTCAGGGGGTTTTCCCGCTCAGGTTCGACGATTTCCGCAGGATTGCTGCTCGGCGTCTCCAGGAGAAAGATCGAGGAATTCAGCTTCGCGCTAGCCGTGGTGCTGACGCCGCCGGTTATCGCCCGGGAGGCATGGCGCCTCCTGAAGGATCAGCATCACGCGGGAGCAAGTCTGGCCGGCATGTTCATGCCCGGCATCCTGGGCATGGCGTTCAGCTTCATTGCCGGACTCCTTGCCCTCAAGTGGCTTTCGAACTGGCTCGAAGAAGGGCGCTGGCATTTTTTCGGCGTCTATTGCCTTGCCGCGTCAGCGACCGTGTTCCTGCTTCACCGAGGCGGTTTCTAACCCTGTTCCCAGGGCAGACCGGCAAACCGCCAGCCGTTCAGCTTGCCGCGCTGCGAATGCTTGTCCTTGTCTCCCTCGAAGCCCTCGAGGACGTTGTAGCATTCCGTATAACCGGCAGCAGCTGCGGCAGCTGCCGCGCTATGGGAACGATGGCCTGAGCGGCAGATGAAGAGCACGAGCGCTTCCTTGTCCACCTGCTGCTGAAGCTGGTTGAGAAAATAGGGATTGGGCTGCATGGATGGATAGCTCATCCATTCGATGTGGAGGCTTCCAGGCACCCTGCCGACCCAATCGACTTCGGCCCGGGTCCTGACATCCACGAGTCTCGCCCCCGGCGCCTCCTGCAAGAGGGCATAGGCTTCGATGGGCAGGAGCGCGCCTTCGTAGGGAACATCCCTGACACGATCTCTTGCCTTCTCCAAAATTTGACTGATATGGCTCATCTGTTAAAAATTCGCAAATGCAGATATTCTCCATAACATGATAGACCCAAACCAGACTTCTCAGGAAGCAGACTCGACGCGCTACCAGGCTGCGCGGAAAAGCACCCTCATCAGCATTGCCGTCAACATCGCCTTGACCATTATGCAAGTCGTGGTAGGCTTCTTCGGGCGTTCTCAGGCCTTGATGGCGGACGGCCTGCATTCCTTCTCCGACCTGCTCTCGGATTTTCTGGTGCTCGCAGCCAATCGGCACGGCAGTCTGAGCGCGGACCAGGACCATCCCTATGGGCACGCCAGGATAGAAACCGCGACCACCCTGATACTGGGCATTCTGATGGGCGTGATGGGGCTCGCCCTGCTTTATGCGGCGGGCTCCCGTCTCCAGCATCCCCAGCAGGTCCAGCAGGTTCATTTCATGACGCTATGGGTTGCCCTTGTTACGCTGGTCGCCAAGGAAGGGCTGTTCCGCTACATGATTGCCGTTGCCAAGCGCGTGCGCTCCCAGATGCTCGTGGCCAATGCCTGGCATACCCGCTCGGATGCCGCTTCCTCCCTTGTCGTGTCCGTGGGCATTGCCGGAAATCTTGCTGGATACACGTTTCTGGACCTGCTCGCGGCTGCCCTGGTGGCTTTCATGATCGTGCGCATGGGTTGGCAGCTGGGTTACGAAGCATTCAGCGAACTGGTGGACACCGGGCTTTCCGAGGAAGATCTCGAGCAAATCCGCGCCACGATCGAAGCGACTCCGGGGGTGATCGGTCTGCATGAGCTGAAGACAAGGAAAATGGGGAATCAGGCACTTGTCGACGCCCATATCCTGGTCGATCCCAGAATCAGCGTCTCTGAAGGGCATTACATCGCTGAAGCGGCAAGAAGCAGGATCCTGAATCACCACGATGTGCTCAACGTCATGGTTCATGTCGATCCGGAAGACGATTTTTACAGCAAGCCGAGCACCCATCTTCCGGAAAGAGCGCATTTCGTCGATCTCATCCGGAAAAAACTCGGCATCGAACCCGACCGGATCGTGCTGCATTATCTTGACGGCATGGTCGATGCGGAAATTTTTCTAACCCCCGGCCAGAAGGAAGACGAAACGGCAGAAAAAAAAGTCAAGGTTCTGCTCGGGGAAGATCCGCATTTCCGATCGATCAGGATGCACGGTTCTGGTGCAAAAACGCAGAAAAATGCACCATAACAGGGCGTTTCGTAATTTCACTCAAGCCGGAAAACTTGTGGCACAATAGCAAATTGCTTTCCGGGCCATGGCATATATCGTGCTACAAAAACCGTTGTCTGTTTTCGTTTAATTATCTTTTGGAGGAAATAATATGGCAGCCGCCGATGTTTTGAAAATGATCAAAGACAACGAAGTGAAATTCGTCGATCTTCGCTTTACCGACACGCGAGGAAAGGAACAGCATGTTTCCGTCCCTTCCCATGTGGTGAGCGATTCCTGGTTCGAAGACGGTCATGCATTCGACGGCTCTTCCATCGCCGGCTGGAAAGGCATCCAGGCTTCCGACATGATTCTGATGCCCGATGCCGAAACTGCAAATCTCGATCCTTTCATGGAAGAATCCACGCTGATCCTGACTTGCGACGTCATCGAGCCTTCCGACGGCAAGGGCTATGACCGCGATCCAAGGTCGCTGGCCAAGCGCGGAGAAGCGTATCTCAAATCGACGGGAATCGCCGACACCGCCTATTTCGGCCCCGAGCCCGAGTTTTTCGTTTTCGATTCGGTGACCTGGCATGCAGACATGTCCGGATGCGGCGTCAAGATTGAATCCGAGGAAGCCGCATGGAGCTCAAGCGAGAAGTTCGAGGCAGGCAACATCGGCCACCGCCCCGCAGTCAAGGGTGGCTACTTCCCCGTTCCTCCGGTCGACTCGCTGCAGGATATCCGTTCCGCAATCTCGCTCACGCTCGAGCAGATGGGCGTGCCTGTCGAAGTGCACCACCACGAGGTTGCGACCGCAGGCCAGTGCGAAATCGGCACCCGGTTCAGCACGCTGGTGCGCCGCGCAGACTGGACCCAGATCCTGAAGTACGTGGTCCACAATGTCGCGCATTCCTACGGCAAGACCGCGACTTTCATGCCCAAGCCCATCGTCGGCGACAACGGTTCCGGCATGCACGTGCACCAATCCCTGTGGAAGGACGGCAAGAACCTGTTTGACGGAAACGGCTACGCAGGCCTTTCCGAGCTCGCCCTCTATTACGTCGGCGGCATCATCAAGCATGCGCGTGCGCTGAATGCGATCACCAATCCCGGAACCAATTCCTACAAGCGCCTGGTTCCCGGGTTCGAAGCGCCCGTGATGCTGGCCTATTCCGCCCGCAACCGCTCCGCTTCGATCCGCATTCCCTACGTGACGAATCCCAAGGCGCGCCGCATCGAAGTGCGCTTCCCGGATCCCACCGCCAATCCCTATCTGGCCTTCACGGCGATGATGATGGCCGGCCTGGATGGCATCCAGAACAAGATCCATCCCGGCGACGCTGCGGACAAGAACCTGTACGATCTGCCCCCGGAAGAAGCGCAACACATTCCGACGGTTTGTTCCTCCCTCGACATGGCGCTTGACTATCTCGACAAGGATCGCGAGTTCCTCACGCGCGGCGGCGTCTTCTCCAACGAGATGATCGATGCCTACATCGAACTCAAGATGGAAGAAGTCACCCGCTTCCGCATGACGACCCATCCTGTCGAATTTGCGATGTACTACAGCCTGTAAGCGTCAAGGGCGTTAAAGAAGGCGGGGGCTTCCCCGCCTTTTTTCTTTTTGGTGTACTATTTGCGATATGAAAAGATTCGTCATCGCAATTTTAGGGATGGCCGCGTTTGCTTCCCATGCGGAGATCTACAAGAGCGTGGATGCCGATGGCCATGTCACCTATTCGAATATCCCGACAAAAGGCGCCAAAAGGCTCAATGTCGAACCGTTGACCACTTTGCCTCGCCCGAACCAAGATTTCAGGGTGGATGGCCGCACCCAGAAAAGGCGGGATGATATGCGCTACAAGATACTCAGGGAAGAACTGAATGCCGAACAAGGAAGACTCGAGCAATCCCGAAAAGCCTTGGCAACTGGAGGAGTGGGCGAGGCGACAGCGCAAAGATATCGCAATGACGTGATTCTTCACGAAAAGAACATCGAGGCGTTGAAAAAGGAAATCTCGAATCTGAAATAATGACCCCATCCCCCTTTCCCGGTCTTGATCTGCTGGCGACCGCCGTTTTGTTGCTGGATGAAGATCTCAACGTCGTTTACGCCAATCTCGCTTCAGAAAATCTTTTCGAGCTGAGCCAGAAGCATCTGGTCGGCCACTCCGTTTCATCGCTATTCGCCGACCCTGCCGAATTGCTCAAGGCAATCGACAAGTCACGCACCGATAATGCCACCTATATCGAGCATGACCTCATCCTTACTACATGTCCGCAGCTCGCCCTGCACCTGATGGCAAGCTTCACGCCTGTCGAATACAAAGTGGCACGCATGTTGCTTGAATTTCAGAAGATCGACCAGCAATTGAAGATTGCGCGTGAAGAGCGCCTGATGGACCAGAGCCAGGCCAACCGGGCATTGATCAGGAACCTGGCACACGAGATCAGGAACCCGCTCGGCGGTATCCGGGGTGCGGCTCAGTTGCTGGAGCGTGAGCTCGGAGCGAAGCATTTGCTCGAATACACGCAGGTGATCATGAAAGAGGCGGACAGACTGAGGTCCCTGCTGGACCGCCTGTTGACGCCGAACAGGCCGCCCCATTTCAGCGAAGTGAACATTCACGAAGTGC
>JAJZPK010000057.1 GCA_021811205.1 Pseudomonadota bacterium | reverse complement strand
TTCCTTCCATTGGTTCCAGGGGGGGGCGCATTTCAACGGATTTCCCTCCGGACACATGCTGGTGTTCACCACGATATTCCTCGCCCTGTGGGGGTTTCTTCCCCGCGCAAGAAGCCTTTTTCTGCTCGGCTGGCTTTCGCTTGCCGCCGCCCTGCTGCTTACTGAATATCATTTCCTGGCAGACGTGATCGCCGGAAGCTTTCTCGGTTATCTCGTCCATTTCGGAACAAGGCGCCTCTATATGAAAACTAGCCTCCCTTGACCAGGAGAACGGGCACTTTCGATGCCCTCACGATGCCTTCCGCTACGCTGCCCATGAGCAAATGGCTGAGCCCTGTCCTGCCGTGCGTCCCGGACACGATCAGATCGGCCTTCCAGCTTTCCGCATCCCTGACGATGGCGTCGCTGATTTTCTGGCCCACACTGTCCGTCTCGAGTATCTGGGTTTCGGCTTGAGGATAAAGCCCCTTCACTTTCTCGAGCACTCTTTTGCCGACATCGATCTGCGTTTTTTCGAGACCGATCATGTCTCCGTATTCCGACCCCGCGATAATCGATGCCTCGTCCACCACGTAGATGACGCGCAAATCTGCCTTCTGCTCTTTGGCAAGTCCGATCGCCTGATCGAGCGCCGCATCCGATGTTTTGCTGCCGTCCACCGGCACAAGTATGCGCTTGTACATCTTGCTCTCCCCTTGTCTCCAATTCGATGATATAAAGATACTTCATTTCCCGCCGATTGCGTTAGGAAAATATACAGAGAATTCGAATATACTCATGGCCCAAAACCAACCCAGCGTTAATGAAACGGCAAGGCTCTGGTTCGCCGCGCTTCTGGCAGGCATCCTCGGCGCGCTTGCCATGAGCCTGTTCCATGTCGCGAGCACCGGAATCGAATGGCTGCTCACGAGGCAAAAAGGAAGCCCTGTAGAAGCCGCGCTTTCACTGCCCCTCTGGGCGAGGATACTCGTTCCCACATTAGGCGGAATCCTGGCAGGATTCGTTCTCCACCTTGGCAGGAATTCCGGAGAGCATGTCGATTACATCGATGCCGCCAGGGATGGCAAGATCAGGCTCAACGACAAGACCAATGCATTCAGAACATTCTCGTCGCTCTTCTCGGTCGGTTCGGGGGCTTCCATCGGAAGGGAGGGCCCGATGGTGCAACTCTCCGCATGGTTCTCCTCATGGCTCGCGAGAGTCTTCCCGATTCCGGATTCGCAAAGGAATGCCGTTCTTGTCTGCGGCATCGCCTCAGGCATCGCCTCAGCCTATCACGCGCCTGCGGCAGGCGTGGTATTCGTCCTCGAACTCGCCCTGGGCTTCTTCGCGCGTCATACCGTCGCGCCGGTCCTGATATCGGCCGTGACCTCCAGCGCGCTGATCTTCTGGATGGTCGAACCCAAACCGCTCTATACCATGCCGTCCCTGCCGCCTGTTCCCGTCACGCCGCAGGGGCTTCTGATCGCATTGGCAGCCGGTGCAGTATCCGGCCTGCTCGGACTGCTCCTGCTGAAATTCATCGAGCTGTCGAAGAAAGCCTTCGGGATGATCAAACCGCTATGGATCAGGTTGGGAATAGGGGGGGCAATCGTCGGCCTGATTTCCGCTCCCATTCCCGAAGTCTGGGGAAACGGCTACGACGTTGTTTCGAAGGTATTGAACGGCAGTCTTTCCTGGACATGGGTAGCCGCTGCCCTTCTCGCAAAGGTGATTGCGACTGTAGCGAGCACTTCCTCGGGGGCCATAGGCGGGATATTCACGCCGACGCTCTTCGTCGGCGCGACGAGCGGCTATCTGTTCGGCTTTGCGACGGGGACGGATCCTGTCGTCATGTCGATCGTCTGCATGTCGGCCGTGCTTTCAGCGGTCACCCAGGCCCCATTGATGGCGATCGTCATGGTTCTGGAAATGACGGATCAGTTCCATCTCGTCCTGCCGGTGATGCTCGCCTGCGGCGCGTCCTACGCGGTCAGCACGCAATTCGGCGCAAAGCCGCTTTACGGCAATCCGATCGAACACCATGCCTAGAGGCGAAATTCAGACCAGCTTTCGAGCTGTATATCCTCTTTCCTTGCATGTCTTTCGAGGAAATTCCTGCCAACCTGAAGCCAGTGCACGCTTCCTTCTTTTGCGGCTTCCATGATGGGATTCATGTCGCCGGAAGCAATCCATTTCCTGTACGCCTCGACCGCTTTCGGAAACAGGTCGCGCCTCATCCCCGAGAGACTTTCGAAATAGAAACGGAGGGATTCCTCCTCTTTCTTTTCGATCAGGTTCGGCAATGTGGATAGGCAATCGGCAAGAAGATCCCTGACCGCTCTCAAAACGATTTCCGTTTTCCCAGTCGAGGCGAGCAGCATGGTTTCCCATCCGTTCAATTCCTCCCCGGCCAACCCCTCTCCGAGCTCGTGAAGGATGATCGCCTCGCACTGGGCATCTACCGCCGCTTCCAAATCTTTCCCGTCCCTCTCCCACACCATGCGCCTGACAGCTTCCTTTCTGAGGAAGATGGTGCCGTTCAGGAAGGCGGCAGGAGGCGCGTTGAGATCCCTTGCGTATTCGCAGCTCGAGACGAGCACGGTGTAGTTTCCCCGCTTTTCTTTCCTCAGCAGCTTTCCGAGGAAGAAATGAGGTTTCCCGAATCTCCCGTACCCTGCGCTGTAGACATAGCCCTCCGGGACGATGAGGCGGTTGACGCTATCGCTGTCGAATGGATCGACATCTTCCCCGAGCGGGAGGCGAGCATAGGGGAGCGCCTCCATCTCGTTCCAGAAATTTTCGCGCTCTACGAGCCACTTTCCGACATCGCTCTTCGCAAGGCTTGTCGAATAGGGGATCTCGTTTTCCCACCTGTAGTACTGCTGCATCTCGAGGAGGTAAATGCACATCGTCATGCTCCTGGCATGGCGAGCGTCGGTGATGTGGCAATTTCGCTGAACCGTGTCGATCAGCGCTTGGAAATTTCTCATGATGTTTTTTTAGCACGATTGGGCCGACAGCACAAATTATGTTATTTTAGGAAGACAAGGGCTTTCGGGGAACAAAAATGAAGCTGATGACTGCGCAGGAAGCAAGAGAACTCGGTGAAATGTCGAAGGAGTGGAAAAAGGGGAATCTGATCGACATTCTCGAGAAGACGATGGAAGACATCAAGGGGGCTTCGATTGCGGGAAAATCAGCCATCACCATGGAAAGCATCTCGCCCAACGTCAGCCTGACCGCTTTCGTGGCCGAACTCGCCAGCCTGGGCTACGACGTCATGGTCCTTGACCCGCCCTTTCCGCCCAGGTACGTCAAGATCTCCTGGAAAGACTGACCGCATCGCCCAAAACCTGCGTCCCGAATTCCGAACAGAGCGAAGCGAAGCGCTTCAAGACAAAAGACTTCCTTTCTCCTGTGGCCCATACGGTTCTGCAATTTTCGATACGGACTGGGTGAATGACGAGCTTGTGTACGTTCTCTTCGGACAATTCGAGCTCGAAAAGAAGCTGGCAGTCGTTTGCAAATTCCCTGTCGACATAATAGTCGTCCACAAGATCACCGCAGGAATAGAAGATAGGCATTCCCCTGTACAGCTCGACACCGTGGAAAACATGGGCACTGTGCCCATAGACGATCCTGTACCCCATTTCTATCGCTCCATGCGCGAGCCTGATGAACTTCCGAGAAGGCCGGTGCACCATGTTCGGTCCCCAATGGAGCGAAAGAACAGGCCAGTCGACCCTTCCCATTTTCCCGAGTCCTTCCCTGAACATTTCGAGGCTCATTTTCTCATCGAACAAATCGAGATAATTGATCCCCGGATTGTTCGAACCCGCCGCGAAATCCGGCTGGTGGTCGCAGAAAGCCGCCATGCCGAATTTCATTCCGCCCCGATCGATCAGGGCAGGTCTGGAAGCATCGGCAATGCTCATCCCCGCTCCGGCATGCCCGATTCCGGCCTCATCCAGGCATCTCAACGTGTCTTCCAGGCCATTGACCCCGAAATCGAGGACATGATTGTTGGCGAGATTCACGAGATCGATCCCTGCCATCCGTAGCGCCTTGGCCGCATCCGTTGGCGCACCGAAATAAAATGCCTTCGACTCCCCGCCCCATATCGATTTCGATGAAGTGATCGCACACTCCAGATTGACGATGCAAAGATCCGCATCCTTCATGAAGGCCGCTATTTTCCCGAGCGGATAGCCGGGACCATTCTTTTCAATCACCTTCCCGACTCCTCTGCCGAGCATCGTGTCGCCGCACAACAAGAGCTTCATGCTGCCTCCTATACTGAGAATAGACCAGGGGAAATCATGGAGCCATCCGAACTCATCGAAAAAATCGGCGGGCGCTTTTCGAAGGAGCTCGGCATAGACCTCGCTTCGCATAAAAGCGAGGCGCTCTTCGCCTGGCTGCTTGCCGCAATTCTTTTCGGTGCACGGATATCCTGGAAAATCGCGGAAAAGACCTGGCATTGCTTCGAGAAACACGGCTTGCTCACGCCGGAGGCCATCACGCATGCAGGCTGGAAAAAACTCGTCTCCATTCTGGATGAAGGCGGTTATGCGAGATACGACTTCAAAACGGCCACGAAGCTTCTCAGCGCAACCGAAAATCTGTTGAAGCGCTACGGCGGAAATCTCGACATGCTCCATGAAGAAGCTTCTTCCTTCGAAGAACTGGAAGACAGGCTGACTTCGCTCGCCAAGGGAATCGGACCGGTCACTGCAGGCATCTTCCTCAGGGAGATGAGGGGAATCTGGGAAAAGGCAACTCCCCCACCTTCGGAACGGGCGATCCGCGCCGCCAAGGCGCTCGGGCTTCTTCCCGAGAACCTGCAGGACAGGAAAGAAGCACTCGATCTGCTCGTCGGCCTATGCGGCGCAAACTTGTTTCCCGATTTCGAGGCAGCCCTCCTGAGATGGAATGCCAAAGGCGCGTCTCACTCGAATCGATGAAAACCTAGAAGCGGTAGCCCAAGAGGAAGCTCGCCGAGGTCTCCAGCCCAGATGCTACGAGCGGGCTTCCCGAGACGCCCCGGGACAGGCGTCTCGCTTGCAGTCCGGTGTTGCTGAACCATTTCCTGGAATAATTGTGCCGCCAGTTGACATTGATGCCGTAATCCTTGATTCCGGCCCCTGCATTGTATTGGGGCAGTCCCGAGAAAGCCGCCTGGGAGGAATCGACGCCGAAAAAAGTCTGCATGTATCGCGGATCCGCCCAGGACAGCTTGGCGCCGGCCCTTATCCTGTCCTCGCCAGTCGGTTTCGATTCGTATCCCACCTCGAAATCCAGCCGGGTACCATGCCCGTCCGAACGCACGTCGTCCGTCGTGTACCAGGGCTCGCTTCTTGCATTGACGAAAAAGCCTATCTGGCCGGTCCCGGTCACGTTCCCCATGCCGGAAAGCCTGGTGTCATAGCTCTGCTTCCTTCCCGTCGAATAGGTTATCCTCGGGCCGAAGCGGATTCCGTGAAGGCTGGAGAGATTCATTCCGATGCCGCGCATGGTACTGAAGAAAAGGCGCCCCGCTTCTGCGTCAAGAAGGGGGATGAAATGGATCCTGTGTGTGCCCGCCCCTTCGTAGCTCGGCACGATTCCGGCGCCTGCGCCTATCGACCCCTTCCAGCCCATCTGGTCGAAGCTGATGAAGGCCTGCTCGCTTCCTGCCGTAGACTCTATGCCTTCTCCGAAGGCATGGATTGAAAGGGCCATCCCTGCAAAAAGGGCTGCAATGCCTTTGAATTTTGATTCCCCCATAGGGGAGGAATCCTAATCGGGGAACATTAAGGCCTCCTGAAGCTCAGAGAATGAATTTCCCCGTCGTTTCGTTGAGTGCGCGTGCAGCATCCACCATCCTGCCGGCCTCGCTGACCGCACTGGAAGTCATATGCGAGACGTTCTCCGTCCTCTCCTGGCTCTCGTCTATCCTCGACCTCACGATGCCGACGAGCATCTGCTGGTCGTCCGCCGCCTCCCTGACAGCCTCGACCGAACGCTTCATTTCGGCAGTCGACAGCTCTATTTTCGAGAATATCTCGGACGAAGACCTGGACGCTTCCAGCCCTGCATTCACCGCCTCGGCATTCTCTGCCGAAATGGACACCGTTGAGGCGACATCCTGAGTCACCCGCTTCAGGACTTCGTCTATCCGCATTGTCGCGTTGGCGGCCTGCTCGGAGAGCTTCCTGACCTCGTCTGCGACGACTGCAAACCCTCTTCCCTGCTCCCCCGCCCTCGCCGCCTCGATCGCAGCATTCAGCGCGAGAAGATTCGTCTGATCTGAAATTTCCCTGATGGCCAAGACCGCTTCCTCGACCTCTTTCGCACTCGTTGCAAGCCTCGCGGCATTGGCAGAAATCTTCCCGCCCGCTTCGTTCAAGGCAGAGATCGCCTGTTCTGTCGCATTGACGTGAAGGACGCCGTTGCGCACCAGTTCATCGGCTGATGCTGCACTGGTCCCGGCGGAAGCCGAAAGATCGAGTATGCTGCTTGAAGCGTCGGCCATGCCTTCGATGACGCTCAGGATCTCGTGTGTATTCGTCCTGTATTCCTCGAGATCTTCCCCCAGGGTCTGCATGGATGTGGAAATACCCTGGGCGGCAGATTCGACCGAATCAGCCGATTCGGCCATTTCTTTCAGCGCATTCCTGAGGCTCGCGGCCATGGCGTCGAATCCTTCGGTGATTTCCCCGATAGTATCCTGGCTCCTGATTCCGCAGCCTTCCCTGAGATCCCCATGCTTGATTCTTTCGGAAGCAGCCGCGACCTGCTTGAGCTTTCCGACCAGAAGCCATTTGAGAAGCCAGTTATTTGCCATGCCTATGGTGATGCCTGCAGCGATGCAGCCGAGGCTGAACCAGAGGAGCATGCCCGGTTTCCACTCGACAAAGAAGTTGGCGTAGAAAGGAAAAATCAGCCCCATCGCAAGGCCGAAACCGAGAAAGGAGTATTTGATTTGTTTGAGTATTGAATTCATTTTCGCATCATACAGATCGACCCACCCCTTGCAATCCCCCGAATGGCTAGCCCGAAAGAGTCACTATTAAATTATATGTCATATGTTTCGGTGCAAAAACGAGGTAGGATTCAGGCATGAAAATGGAGAGGCTCAATTCCGGGAAACTGAAGGCTGCGGGCTACGATTCGAAAAGCGGCACCCTGCGCGTCGAACTCGAAGGCGACACCGTTCTCGAGTATTCAGGGATTGGCGGGGAGGTCTGGCGCAGGCTTTCATCTTCCGGCTCGGCATGGAGCTATTACAGGGACAATATCGAGGAAGAATATTCTTCCAGGCGGGTTTCAGGGAAACCGGCATCGGAAAAAAACCCGCTCGATGATCTTTTCACTGCAAAAATGGGGATTGAAATGGAAGAAACATGGGTCGAATCCGACCTGAAAAAATACGACGGCATGATGAAATACCCGGAAATATTCTACCTGCCGGGCGGCTGGGTCATCCTGTTCACGACGAATTATGGCGATCAGGGGTTTCTGGTCAAATCGAAAAGCGATCGCTCTCCGCGCGAATTCAAGACACTGGACGATGCGGGGAAATTCCTTTATTCGCATGGCTATGAATCGACCATCGTCACCCTCTACGAATACCCTATCGACCAGATCATCAAGAAATCGAAACACGCCCCATGAAGCTCGGCATCGATCTGGGCGGGACCAAGATCGAGATCGTCTCCCTCGACCAGGACGGCAGGGAGCTGTTCAGGACAAGGGAGCCGACGCCGTCGGGCGACTATTCGGCTACGCTGCTGACGATCGTCAAGCTCGTGCATGACGCCGAATCGCGGCTTGGCCCTGCCTCCTCGATCGGAATAGGCACCCCCGGTTCGCTCTCGAAGGCGACAGGCCTCCTCAGGAATTCCAATTCGACCTGCCTCAACGGAAGGCCGTTTCTCAGGGACATCGAATCTCATCTGAACAGGAAGGTGAAAATCGCCAACGACGCGAACTGCTTCGCCCTGTCCGAGGCGACCGACGGCGCAGCTTCCGGATACGAAATCGTCTTCGGCGTCATCGTCGGAACGGGAACGGGTGCGGGAATCGTCGTGGGCGGCCGCGCCCTGACCGGAATCAACGGCATTTCCGGGGAATGGGGACACAATCCGCTTCCCTGGCCCGAAGCGAATGAGCTTCCAGGCCTTCCCTGCTACTGCGGAAAATCCGGCTGCATCGAAACATTCCTCTCCGGCCCCGGGATGAGCGCCTGGCATTTGCAGGCATTCGGGAAATCGCTCTCCCCAGAGGAAATCGTCAGGGGTGCGGAAAAGGGAGACCGGGACTGCGAAGAAAGCCTGCAAATTTACGAGAGCCGATTTGCGAGGTCGCTTTCGCATGTCATCAACATCCTAGACCCCGATGCGATCGTCCTGGGAGGCGGTCTCTCAAACATCGACAGACTGTACAGGAACATTCCGGCACGCTGGGGAAAATGGGTTTTCTCGGACAGGGTCGACACGCGCCTCGTGAAACACGCGCACGGCGACTCGAGCGGCGTCAGGGGAGCTGCCCGGCTTTGAGAGTCAGCTCGAAGAAAGGACTAGCCTGCCGTTCTTGACGGGTATCCTGGGTCCCGGATCATGGTCCATGCGGACTGTACCTGCTTTGCCGTCGAGCCGGTAGGTCACCTGATACCCCAGCGCTTGCTTCTGCGTCGAATATTCGGTTCTGCACCGCGTTTCCATCACGGTCCGTCTGTCCGATCTCTGCATGTTCCCCTGAACCTGATTGCCGGCATAACCTCCCGCAGCAGCCCCCGCAATCGTGGCAAGCGTCCTGCCGCTGCCGTTGCCTACCTGATTGCCGAGGACGCCGCCCAGTAGCGCGCCGACAGCCATCCCCGCGATCCGGTTTCTGTCCTGGACAGGCGCCTGAACCGTGACCGGCTCCTGCGAGCAGACCCTGTGGGGCACCCGGATTTCGCGGCTTACCGACCTCACGCTGACCACCTTGGCATAATCCTCGCCGCGATGCATCACCTCGTAGCTCGCCACGCCGCCGACCGCAGTCGCCGCAGCGGCTCCGGCGACCACTCCGACCACCATTGATTTGTTCATGATGACAGTCCTCCATATGAACCAATCGGCAAAATTGATGACCGATTCACTCCAATATTATAGGAGAAATTCTGCCCGGTCGATGCCGCTAGGATCGGCGCCCAGTTTATCTCAGCCCTATAACGCGCTTTTAATTGTCGTCCCTTAAGATTCCAGTCCTTGAACGACTTTCAAGGGATGACCATGAGATCCATCGCAGCGCTGATGCTATGCCTGCCGCTTTTCGCCATCGCCGCAAGGCAGCCATTGAAGCGAGTGACAGACATCGCGCTGCCGGGCAGCGCTTCGCGCTTCGACTACGCCAGCATCGATCCTGACACGCGCAGGCTGTTCGTTGCCCACCTCGGCGAAGGGAAAGTGGCCGTCGTCGACATCGCACGGGGGAAATCCGTCGGGGAAATACCTGGAATCGGCAAGGTGCATGGGGTGCTTGCAGTCCCCGGACTCGGACTTGTTTTCGCTTCCGCCACGGCGACGAACGAAGTCGTCGCGATAGATTCGAGAACCATGAGGATCGTCGCTCGCATCCCCGGCGGTACCTATCCGGACGGAATGGCCTACGTGCCGCAACTGAAAAGGCTATACGTCTCCGACGAGCACGGGTCTACTGAAACCGTGATCGACGCCGCAGGAAAAAGGCGCATTGCCACGATCGAACTCGGGAGCGAAGTCGGAAATTCCCAGTTCGACCCGACATCCGGGCATGTTTTCGTGAATGCGCAGAGCATCAACAGGCTGGTCGAGATCGACCCGAAAACCGATTCGATCGCAGGACGCTACGCCCTTCCCGGGTGCAAAGCCCCCCACGGGCTGCTCATCGACAGTCGGGATCGTCTGGCTTTCGCGGCCTGCGAAGGGAACGACAGGCTGGTCGAGATCGCTCTCGGTTCGATGCGGGTCCTGGATTCTTTCCCGGTCGGGGAAGGCCCGGACGTCCTGGCATTCGATCCCGTCCTCAAGCAGCTTTATGTCGCTGCGGAAAAAGGAAAAGTCTCGATTTTCCGGATTGCCGGAAGGAAGATGCGGAAAACGGGCGAAATCTTCGTGGGTGAAAATGCCCATGTCGTCGTCGTTGACCGGGAAACTCATCTCGTCTATTTCCCCCTGATGAACGTAAACGACTTCCCCGTGCTGAGGGTGATGGAGCCGTCTCCGGAAAAATAGTCTGCTATGCTGAAAGCATGCCTTTTCGGGGGAGGATGCCATGCTCGTCGTATTCGTGCACGGATGGAGCGTCACCAACACGGATACTTACGGATCCCTGCCAGCCGAGTTGTCGAAAAACGCCCCAGCCGGCCTGGAAATGGAGACAGCCCATCTCTATCTCGGAAAATACGTGAGCTTCGCCGACGAGGTCAATCTCGACGATATCGCAAGGGGAATGCAGCAGGCGGTCGAATCGGAAATTCTCCCCAAGCTGAGAGCGGGCGAGAAATTCGCCTGCATCACCCATTCCACGGGCGGCCCCGTCGTCAGGAAATGGGTCGACCTGTTTTTCAAGGACGATCTTTCCAATTGCCCGCTGGGCCACCTTGTCATGCTGGCTCCAGCCAACCACGGCTCGGCCCTTGCACAGCTCGGAAAAGGCCGCCTGTCGAGAATGAAATTCTTCATGGAAGGCGTCCAGCCCGGAACGGGCGTGCTGAACTGGCTTGAGCTCGGGAGCGACCAGAGCTGGAAACTCAACAGCGCATGGCTCGAATACGAATGCATGGATGCAGGCCTTTACGTCTTCGTCCTGACTGGACAGACCATCGACCACAGCTTCTACGATCACCTGAATTCCTATACGGGGGAGGCGGGTTCGGACGGCGTCGTCAGGGTGGCGGCCGCAAACATGAATTACGGCCTGATCAGGCTGGTTCAACAGGACGGCGGACTGCTGCTTGCCAAGGCCGGACAAAGCGCACGCTATGCCTTCGGAATACTGCCGGGACGATCCCATTCCGGGGATTCCATCGGCATCATGAGGAGCGTGAAGGAGGGCTCGGGGCTTTCCCATCCGACCGTGAAATGGGCGCTTGATTGCCTGGCGGTGACAGACGGAGAATCCTATCAGACTGTTGCAGACGAACTCGATGCGCTGACCCGGCAAACGCAGATGGAAGAGCGCAAAAGAACGGCGACAGACTTGTTCCTCTTCTCCCGTGAGTTCGAAACCCACCGGTACTGCATGTTCGTCTTCAGGATAATGGACGACCGGGGCAACGAACTCGCCGACTACGACATCATTTTCACTGCCGGCCCCCAGTACAGCGAAAGCCATCTGCCGCCCGGCTTCTTCGTCGATCGCCAGCGCAACCAGATCAATCCCGGCAAGCTCACCTATTACATGGATTACGACATCATGGCCGACTGGTTCAAGAAACCCGAGGTGGGCGACAAATTCGGATTCAAGATCGCGGCGAGGCCTGCGGCCGGCTATTCCTTCTACACTGTAGCCGAGCACTGCGGCACTTTCTCCGAACTCGGTTCCTTTTTCGAACCCAATCGGACGCTCATGGTCGAGGTCAGTCTCAGGCGCCGCGTGATGGAAGGCGTCTTCAGGCTGACTCAGAACCTCTCGCCCGAAGACTTCAAGGACCAGCCCAAGGGCGCAGAGCTGCCGTAACGCGCCTGATTGCCGTCCTGTTCCTTTTCCTTTCGGGGTGAGCGAGCCCCTGCCGTAAAAACCGCGCGATAGATCAGAGATCGCCGGTGCTGGCAGCCAGCATCATGTCCTTCAGGTCGGCCATCACGCGCTCTGCGCTTTTCTTCGTGTCGGGAGGCAATCCATCGAGCATCTTGGGATCGATCATCATCGAAATGACCCAAAGCTTGCCCTTGGCATCCTCGAGTATCGCGACTCGGCAGGGCATGAAGGACACGATATCGGGATCGGCCTTGAGCATCTTGTCCGCCGTGATCCCGTCGCAAAAGCTGAATATCTCGACGCGCCTGGATTTCTTTCCGGTCAGCGCCTCGATCTCCTTGTAAACAGGGCTCGCGCCGACGAACTTGAGATTGTGCTGATTCGCGCGAAGCTTGAGCGAATCCACCGCATCGTCGAAACTGACCCCGTTCTGCACCTGAACTTTCGCGATTTGCGCCGGGATATTGACGTAGCTGAGCCCGTCAGCGGCGAAAGCCGGCCGCATGAAAAGGGCCAGCAGGAAAATGAAGCTCAAACGAAACATGGTCTTTTCCTTACTTGTTGATCCGAAATGATTTCCCCCATGCAAGGATACCCCCAGTCGCAATTGCAGTAAATGCAACTCCATGTACAGGCTGCGCGCCTGGCACGAAAAGCGTCATTTCCCGCATGCGAAGCAAGAAAAGCGCCGATACCCGACAAGAACAGTTGGCATTAAAGCATTGGAATTAAAGAAATAGTGGCGTAGGATACTGACGATAATGCGAATCGCATGAATTTCAGAAGACTGCGACATCTCATTGCCGAC
>JAJZPK010000056.1 GCA_021811205.1 Pseudomonadota bacterium | reverse complement strand
TCTTCGGCTTGGACATGGAGGCGGGGTTTTCTGTGGCAAGCTGCATGGCGAACTCTCCCTCACGAGTTGATCTGGAAACGCATCTCGACACTATATATAGTGTTCTTTGATGCGGTCAAGAACAAATTCTAGTGACTTCTCGACAAAAGCGCAACACCATTTTTATGCCAAATGAAATCAGGAAGATAGCTTTCCAATTGAGAATCTGTAGCGATTCCAGTCGAAAAACGGGCCGGGATCGGTCTTCCTGCCGGGGGCGATGTCGGAGTGGCCTGCAAGACCGCACACGGGGTGCTTCTCGAGTATGGCGAGGCTCAGATTCGCGAGGGATTCGTACTGCTCATCGGCAAATGGAAGAAGGTCCGTGCCTTCGAGCTCGATGCCGATCGAAAAGTCGTTGCACCGCTCTCGTCCATACCATTGGGACAGACCGGCATGCCATGCGCGCATCTTCGTCGGAACGAACTGGAAGATTTTTCCTGCCCTGTCGATGTAGAAATGGCTCGAGACCCGGAGGTTCGCAATGGATGCATAGAAGGGATGCGCAGCGCCATCCAGGGTATTGGTGAAAAGCTCGATCACCCCGCTTCCGCCGAATTCGCCTGGAGGCAGGCTGATGTTGTGGATGACGATGAGGTCGATTTCGACCCCATCTGGCCGATCGTCGCAATTGGGCGAAGGAATGCATTCGGCGCCTTCCAGCATGCCCGCCTCATCGAGCCTCATTTGATCCCCAGCCTCTCCATGCGGTAGCGCAGCGCCCTGAATGTGACCCCGAGGAGTTTGGCCGCCGCGGTCCTGTTGTATTTCGTCTTGGTCAATGCATCCAGGATGGCTTCCTTCTCCAGCCTGTCGAGGTAATCCTGCAGCGAGTTTTCGGCAGGCATCTCTCCCGACTCTTCCTTCCTTTCGAGCTGGAGATCGTCGATCGTGATCAGGTTTTCCGAGCAGAGCGCGGCCGCACGCTCGAGGATGTTTTCGAGCTCCCTGACGTTTCCGGGAAAATCATAGGAGGCAAGCGCTGCCAGCGCATCCCCCCCGATCCTGCAGTCGGCGCTGATCCTGTCCAGGATGGCATGGGCGAGCAGCGGAATGTCCTCCCTCATCTCCCTCAATGGAGGCATCTTCAATGCGATGACGTTGAGGCGGTAATACAGGTCGTGGCGCAGCTTGCCCTTTTCGACGCATTCGGCAAGATTCTGGTGGGTTGCGGAAATGATGCGCACGTTCACGGGCTCCTCGGCGGATGCGCCCAGCCTTCTCACCTTCTTTTCCTGGATGGCGCGCAGCAGCTTCACCTGCATGAGCAGCGGGAGATCGGCCACTTCGTCGAGAAAAAGCGTGCCGCCGTCCGCAGCCTGAAAAAAGCCCTCCTGATCATGTTCGGCGCCCGTGAACGCACCTTTCCTGTAACCGAAGAATTCGCTTTCCATGAGGTTCTCTGGAATCGCGCCGCAGTTGACGGCGATGAAGGGCTTGTCGCGCCGCGCGCTCTTCTCGTGGATCAGCCTGGCTGCGCGCTCCTTGCCGCTCCCCGATTCGCCGCTGATGTAGACCGGCGCCTGGCTCCTTGCGAGCTTCTCTATCACCCCCCTCACCTGGCACATGGCCTGGGACCCGCCAAGCAGGCCGCCCTGCTCCTCCGAAGACTCGGGAAGGGCCAATGCCGATTTCACCAGGGCTCTCAACTGCTCGAGCGAGACAGGTTTCGCGAGATAGTCGAATGCGCCCATCTTGAGGGCGGATATCGCATTGTCCAGGCTGCCGTGCGCCGTGATCACGGCAACAGGCAGGCTGGGATGATGCTTCGCGACATGGTCGACGATTTCGAGCCCTTCGCCGTCAGGCATGCGCATGTCGGTGAGGCACAGATCGTAATGCCGCTTGCCGAGCTGCTCGATCGCCTCCTTCACGCTGCCGGCGCTAAAAGACTCGAGCCCCATCCTGATGAGGGCTAGCTCGAGGAGCTCGAGGATGTCGCGCTCGTCGTCGACGATCAGCACCCGCTTACTCATCGCTCTTCCTGCAACGAATCCTGAAATGGCCGCATGCACTTCCCTCCACATAAGCGAGCTGCGCATCGTTCACCTGCACGATTTCCCTGGCGATGTACAACCCGAGCCCCGTCCCCCCTTCGGAAGTCGTGAAGAAAGGTTCGAACAGCTGGGCCTGCAAAGGCTCGGGTACGCCCGGCCCGTCGTCCACGACGTCGACGACGATATGTTTTCCCTCATCATCGACGCGGATGACGACGCTCCCCGGCTTCTGCTGCGAATGGCGCCATGCGTTCCTGCAAAGATTCCACATCACCTGGTTCAGATGGCTCTTGTCGAAAAGCACGCGCTTGTCCGTTTCCAATTGAAGGGAAAAGCATTCGCTCTGCACCTTCTGGATCTTGCAGAACTGCTCGAGAAAAGTGGGGAAGAATTCCCCAACCCCGAAAATTTCGGCATTGGCCCTGTCCTTCCTGTTGAAGCGGAGAATGTCCTGGACCATGCTGTCCAGCCTTCTCGCGTTCTCAAGAATGATGTCGAGCAGGCGCGATTCGCCTCCTGCATCCTCGCGCAACAGCTCGGCCGCATAGGTGATGGAAGACAATGGATTCCTGATTTCGTGGGCGACGTTGGCCGTGAGGCGTCCCAGGGCTGCGAGCTTGATCTGTCTCGCCTGATCCTGAATCCTGTCCCAGTCCTCAAGGAAAACGACCGATCCGCCCCCGACCTGAGCGAAACTGACCCTGATCCGCCTGCCATTTTTCGCCGTTGCAAGCAGATTCTCATCGATCGATGCAGCCTCTCTCGCCTGCCAGAGCCTCGCGACCTGCGGCTCCTCCTTCTCTAGAAACGTGCCCTGGAGAGAATCTCCCTTTGCGCCGAGCAGGCTCTCCGCCTGAAGATTCCAGCTCACGATCCGCCCTTCTCCGTCCAGAACGAGTATGCCGTCCTGAAGATCCTGGATCACCCTGTGGTTGATTTCCTCCATGCTGGCCAGATCCTCCTCGCGGCGCCTGGCGAGTTCGACGCTTTCCCTGTTCGACTGGGCCAGCACGCGCATCAATCCGCCGATCACGAAATAGCCGATCGACAGCATGCCGGCCTGGACATAATGGGTGCTCGACGCATCCAGGTAGACGATGTCGTAGGTATGCTCGAGCAATACCGCAATGGCGGCAAGGGCAGCGAAGAAAAGCGTCATCCTGCCGTGCCGGATGAGGCCGGACTCGGCTATGGAAACAAGGAGAAGAAGGCCGATCCCGCTCTGGATGCCGCCGCTCGCATGCATCAGGAAGACGACGAAAGCGATATCGAGGCATACCTGAAGCGAAAGCTGGATATTGAAATCAGGCTTGCGCCAAGCGATCGGCATGACGAAGGCCAGGCCGACAATCAGGTAGGCCGCGCTCCCATAGACGAAGAATGCAGGATCGACGACGACGAAATCGAGCTTTCCGCCCAGGATGACATAGGAGCCGAGGAAAAGCGCACCTAGGATGATGCGATAGATGTTAAAATAAAGTAAAAGTCGCCAGAACAAATCGTCGTGATTCGTTCCCGTGTCTGGGGCGACGATATGGCTGACCAGATTCATTTCATGCGCAAACGGCGATGTTCTTCGCAGCAGAAAGAGAGGTTACCGAATGCAATGCTCTCGCTCCTCGGCAAATGGACGCCGCAATGTGCGCATTTGACCATGTCTTCGGTTTTCGGTGCCTTAGGCGCCGACCTCTTCGGGCTCCGGTCTTTGGCAAGGGAATAAGCAACGAAGAATATGACAGCCAGCAGAATGATCTTGGACATCGGGCAAACATAGCAAAGCGCC
Source organism: Pseudomonadota bacterium (assembly GCA_021811205.1). The sequence goes on along the minus strand of JAJZPK010000056.1, from coordinate 8,785 downwards.
CGGGAAAAGGCAAGGCAGCAATCGGAACCCGTACATGATCGAATCCTTGAAACGCTGGTGGGGTTCACTCAGCATCCAGGTCAGGATGCATCTCCTGATCCAGTGCTCCCTTCTGGTCATCATGCTGATCGCGCAAAGATGGATTCTCGACCATTTCGAGGATCAGGTGAGGCAGTCGACCGTAAACCGCGCCATCGAAACGGCGGACGGCGTGATCAACGGCATGAACATGCTGATGCTGACAGGAAAGATCCAGGATCCTGCAAACCGCATGCTGTTCATCAAGAAGATGGGCAGCTCGAAGGGCGTTGAGAATCTCAGGATCATCCGCGCGGATCAGGTTAAAAGGCAGTTCGGACCCGGGCTGCCCGAGGAACAGGCGAAGGACGCCATCGACAGGCAAGTGCTCGAGACGGGCAAGCCCTATTTCGGCAGCTTCGACCTCAAGGCGCGCTCGCCCAAGGTGCGCATCGTGGTTCCTTTCATCGTGAGCACCAATTTCAGGGGAACGAACTGCCTGACTTGCCACCACGTCAAGGTCGGCAGCGTCAACGGGGCAGCCAGCGTGGTCCTGAATCTGTCCAGCGAAAAAGCCAGGATGACAGAAATCAACGCCTTCCTGTGGGCCGGACAGATCGGGCTCCAGGCTGCGCTCTTCGTCGTCATCGGGTTGCTGCTTCGCTCCTTCATCTCCCCCGTCAGATCGCTTCAGGAAGTGATGAGCGCCATGCAGGCGGACGGCGACCTGTCGAGGCGCGTCGAAATCAAGGGCAATGACGAAATCGGCAGAATCGGGGACGCCTTCAATTCCCTTGCTGACAGCCTGGAAAAAAGTCTGCACCAGGTCCAGGACTATGCAGGAAACCTCGAGGAGAGCGAGGGAAGATTCAGGCAGCTCGCCGAAAACATCAACCAGGTCTTCTGGATGACGGATGCGAAGCGCGAAAAACTGCTTTATGTCAGCCCGGCTTTCGAGCGGATCTGGGGCGCTTCCGTGGACAGCCTCACAGGACCCGATTCGCTGTTCGATGCGGTCCATGAAGAAGACAGGGAGCGCGTCCTCGCTGCGGCAAAAGACATGCTGTCCGTGCAATACGACGAAACCTACAGGATCATTCGAGGCGACGGGGAAATGCGCTGGATACGCGACCGCGCCTTTCCGGTGAGGGACGACAAGGGCGAAATCATCCGCATCGCCGGCATTGCCGAAGACATCACGGCAAGCAAGTCGGTCGAGGAGCAGCTCGGGTTGTCCGCCCAGGTGTTCGTGAGCAGCAAGGAAGCCATCATGATCACCGACGCCAACAACATCATCATCAAGGTCAACAAGGCCTTCACCGACATCACGGGGTATGCGGAAAGCGAGGCCCTTGGGCAGAACCCCAGAATCCTGAAATCGGACAGACACAAGGCCGGCTTCTACAAGGAAATGTGGAACACGCTGCTGTCCAAGGGAAGCTGGCAGGGAGAGATCTGGGACAGGCGAAAAAGCGGGGAAATCTACCCGAAATGGGCCTCCATCCATCTCGTCAGGAACGAACGTGGAGAGATCACCAACCACATCGCGCTGTTTTCCGACATCACCGAGCGCAAGGCTTCCTTCGAGCAGATCAAGCATCTCGCCCACTACGATGCGCTGACCAATCTCCCCAACAGGACGCTCCTCGTCGAACGACTCGAGTCGGCGATCGCATCGGCAGGACGAAGCGGCCAGAAGCTGGCCGTTCTCTTTCTTGACCTGGACCGATTCAAGAACATCAACGACTCGCTCGGCCATTTCGCAGGCGACCTGCTGCTGCAGGCCGTGGCAAAAAGGCTGCAGCGCTGCGTAAGAGCAACGGACACCGTGGCACGGCTCGGCGGGGACGAATTCGTCGTGCTCCTGACCGGAATCAAGAGCACCAACGATGCGGCCCATGTTGCGCAGAAAATTCTCGAAGAAATGGCCGATCCCGTTCCCATCGAAGGCAAGGATATCGTCACTTCCCCAAGCATCGGAATCAGCATCTATCCCGAAGACGGAAAGAGCCACACCGCGCTGATCAAGAATGCCGACGCAGCGATGTACCACGCGAAGGAGCAGGGACGCGGCAATTTCCAGTTTTTCACCGAAAACATGAACACCAAGGCGCTCGAGCAGCTCTCCTTCGAAAGCGACCTGAAGATGGCCATGAAGCGCGGGGAGTTTTCTCTCCACTACCAGCCGCAAATCGATCTGTCGAGCGGGAAGATCGTCGGGATAGAAGCGCTGCTGCGCTGGCTTCACCCGGACAGGGGGCTCGTGCCGCCTTCCGTCTTCATTCCCATCGCGGAAGAATGCGGCGCAATTGCAGCGATCGGAGAATGGGTGATCCGGGCCGCATGCAGGCAGAACAAGGCATGGCTCGATGCTGGCCTTCCTTCAGTACCCGTCGCAGTGAATCTGTCCGCCATCCAGTTCAGGCAGAAGAACATCGTCGGCACCATAGCCGGCATCCTGGAAGAAACAGGCCTACCGCCCCGGCTGCTCGAACTCGAAATGACGGAAGGCATCATCATGCACGACGCCGATTCGACCATCAAGACGTTGCGCGCGATCAAGGACATAGGCTTGCTGCTTTCCATCGACGACTTCGGGACGGGCTATTCCTCCCTTTCCTATCTGAAACGCTTCCCGATCGACAAGCTGAAGATCGACCGTTCATTCGTCGGCGACATCGGCGCAGACCCGGACGACGCCGCCATCATCAGGACCATCATCACCATGGGGCACAGCTTGAGGCTGACAGTGATCGCGGAAGGCGTCGAAACCGCAGAGCAGATGTCCTTTCTGAAGCAGGAAGGATGCGACCAGATCCAGGGCTATTACTGCGGCAGACCTGTCCCGGCAGAAGAGTTCGAAGCGCTCCTGAATCGGCTGGATGCGTCCTCCCTGATATAATCATTCGAAAACAAGGACAAAATCATGCGCCCAAGCAAAAGAGAATTCGACCAGATCCGCACCCTTCGCATCACCAGAAACTACGTCAAGCATGCCGAAGGCTCGGTCCTGATCGAATGCGGCGACACGCGCGTCATCTGCACCGCTTCCGTCGAGGAATCGGTTCCTTCCTTCCTGAAGGGAAAAAGCCAGGGTTGGCTCACCGCCGAATACGGCATGCTGCCCCGTTCGACGGGCACGCGCATGCAGCGTGAGGCCGCTTCAGGCAAGCAATCGGGCAGGACCCAGGAAATCCAGCGGCTGATCGGCAGGAGCCTCAGGGCCGTTCTCGACCTGGCAAAGCTTGGCGAGCGCACTGTCAAGATCGACTGCGATGTCATCCAGGCGGATGGCGGAACGCGGACTGCCAGCATCAGCGGCGCATTCGTCGCCCTTCACGATGCCCTGACCGGTCTGGTGAAATCGGGAAAGATCGCCGAATTCCCGCTCCTTGATTACGTCGCGGCGACTTCGGTCGGCATCTACCAGGGCTCCCCTGTGCTCGATCTCGACTATCTCGAGGATTCCGAATGCGATACCGACATGAATGTCGTGATGACCGAAAATGGGGGACTCATCGAAATCCAGGGAACCGCGGAAGGCGCCCCGTTCCATAGACGCGAGCTCGACAGCATGATCGACCTTGCCGAAAACGGCATCAGGGGCATCATCGCGCTTCAGAAGCAGGCACTGGGCCTTTGACCCCCCTTTCCTTTTCCATGCTGCGCATCCTCTCGGATGGCCGTTTCCATTCCGGGGAGAACATCGCGAAAGCCCTAGGCGTATCCCGTTCCAGCATCTGGAATGCTGCAAAATCCATCGAGGATGCAGGAATCGACCTTTCCAGGGTGAAAGGCCGCGGCTACCGCCTCGAAAAACCCATGGAGTGGCTGGACCGGGAAAGCCTGCCGTCCACATGCGCTTTCGACGTCGAAATCGTGGACACGATCGACTCGACAAATTCCGAGCTCTTGAGGCGCAACGGCCCGCACGGCAAGGTCATCGCCGCCGAAATGCAATCCATGGGCCGAGGCAGAATGGGCAGATCGTGGCTCGGGGAGCCGGGCGGATCGCTCACCTTTTCGCTCGCCTGGAAATTCGACCGCGGCGCAGGCTTCCTTTCTGGGCTCAGCCTCGCTGTCGGAATCGCGCTCGCCCGCGCCATGATGGACTGCGGAATCGAAGGCATCAGGCTCAAATGGCCCAACGATGTGCTCTACAATTTTCACAAGCTGGCCGGCATCCTGATCGAAGTGAAGGGCGACATGCTCGGTCCCACGCTCGCCGTGATCGGGATCGGGATCAATTTCAGCCTTTCCGAAAAGACAAAGCAGCACATCGATCAGGCCGTCATCGGCCTGTCTTCCATGCCTGTCGCAAATCCCGGCAGAAACAGGCTATTCCATGCTGTCCTCTCGAGGCTCTTCGACGTGCTCGGCCAGTTCGAGAAAAGCGGGTTCGCCCCGTTCAAGGAAGAATGGTTGCGCCTCAATGCCTATGACAACAAGCCCGTCAGGCTGAAGCTCCCCTCAGGAAAGATAGAGGAAGGCCATGTTGCCGGCGTGAGCGACAGGGGCGAAATCCTGATCGATTCGGATCAGGGCACGATCGCCTTCGCATCGGGCGAAGTCAGCCTAAGAGGAATGCAGTGAATCGGCTCTATATCGATTGCGGAAGCAGCAGGATCAAATGGGGTCTTTTCGGCAAAGGCGGCTGGCTCGTCAATGGCACTCATTCCGATCTCGGGGAAATCAGGGATGCCTGGAAGCTGCTCGAGGCCGAATCTGCGATCGGATCAAACGTTGCCGGACTGGCCATGCAACAATCGCTCGAAAGCCTGCGTCCAGACCTCGAATTTTCCTGGATAGCATCGAAATCGAACCAGTGCGGAATCAAAAACGGCTACGAAAAACCGGACCAACTGGGAAGCGACAGATGGGCAGCCCTGATCGCTGCAAAGGCGCATCTTCCCGAAGGCGGTCTGGTCGCAGACTGCGGCACGGCCGCAACCATAGACATCCTGAACAGGGATGGATTATTCGAAGGCGGACTCATACTGCCCGGATTTTCAGCCATGAAGACCGCGATAGAGAAAAGGACCGTCCTGAAGAATGACGAAGGGCGTTTTTCCTTTCCGCCCAAAAACACCCGTGATGCGATGCATGTCGGCGCAATCGCTGCGCTTTGTGGTGCCATCGAGAAAGTCTCGCGCATGAGCGGCTTCAATCAGTGCGTCCTGACCGGCGGCGACGCCAATTCCATTCTCCCCCATCTCGACATGAAGGCGATCCTGGTCGACAATCTCGTCCTCGAAGGTCTCGTCCTGCTATCCGGAGATTGACGCATGAAATGGATTTTCTTCCTTTTGCTTGCCGGGAACCTGCTCATCGCAGGATGGAAGCAGCTCGAAGGAAAACCCCATACAAACCCGCTCACGCGCCAGGAGCTCCACCCCGAGCTGATCAAGATCGCCAAGCCGCTTCCCGAAGTACCGGTCTCATCCCCTGCACCCGCATCGATGCCGGCTCCCGTATCGAGCCCGGCTCCTGCCTCGATCCCCGCACCCGCATCGAAACCTGCCCCAGCGCCCGCTCGGGTTGAAGCGCTGGCCTGCTACAAGTGGGGCCCTTTCTCGACGGATGCGGGTGATGCGAAGAACAAGATCTCCTCCCTCTCCAAGACTGCACAGGTCGTTGAACTGCCCATTTCAAAGGCAGGCCTCGGCTTCTGGGTTTACCTGCCTCCTGCGAAATCGCGGGCAGACGGAGTGTCCAGAATCAGGAAGCTCAACGAGATGGGCATCAAGGACCACTTCCTCGTGAAGGAAACCGGAAAATGGCAGTATGCGATTTCCCTGGGCATCTTCCATACGGCTGCAGCAGCGAAAAATTACGCGGCTGCGCTCGGCAAGAAGGGATTGCATGGCATCAAGTACGGAAAGCGCGACGGCGGCCAAATCGAGCTTCTGATCCGCAATCTCGGGGAAGACGAATCATCGAAGCTGGCCGGATTTCCCAAGGCCCGGCTTTCAAAGGTCGATTGCGCTTCTATTCGGGGAAAAGCTTCCCGGGATTGAGTATCCCTTTCGGGTCGAACACCGACTTGATCTTTTTCATCAGGGCAAGCGTGGGCGCATCGATCTCCCTTGGAACGAAGGGGCGCTTCTCGCGGCCGATGCCATGCTCCCCGGAAAGCGTGCCGTTCATGGAAAGCACGAGATCGAATATTTTATCCAGGCATTCCTCCGCCCGGCCCATTTCGCTTTCGTCGTCCGGATCGACGAGCAGATTCACGTGGATGTTGCCGTTTCCCGCATGACCGAAATTGACGTTGGCAAGACCGTATTTCGAGCTCAGATCGGCGAGCCCTGCAAGAAGCTCGGGAAGCCTGGATACGGGCACGACGATATCTTCGTTGATCTTCTTCGGCGCGATGTCCCGCAACAATGGGGACAGCGCGCGCCTTGCCGACCAGAGCGCACTTGCATCCCCGACCTGCATCGCCTCGATGAGCCCGGGATGATCAAGGACGTTCAGGATGCTCGCGCAGGCTTGCGATATTTCGGAAGGCGCGCCGTCCACTTCGATCATCAGCATCGCGCGTGAGGCATCCGGCAGCATGCCCGGGTGGCGCGAACGGATCAGATTCAGCGCGCCTTCATCGAGGAATTCGAGCGCAGAAGGCGTGACGGATTGCCCCATGATGGAGACGATCGCATCGGCGCAGCTTTGCGCATCCCTGTAATGGGCTGCGATGCCGCCTGTTGCCTGCGGCTTGGGCGTGAGCTTCAGGGTCGCTTCGGTGATCACGGCAAGCGTTCCTTCCGAACCGATGATCAGCCGGGTGAGATCATATCCCACCACCCCTTTGGTCGTGTAGCATCCCGTGCGGATTTCCTCCCCTGCCCCTGTGACGGCTTTGAGCCCCAGCACGTGATCGCGCGTCGTGCCGTATTTCACCGCATGCGGGCCGCCCGCGCAGGTTGCGAGATTCCCCCCTATGCTGCAGTAGGCCGAGCTCGAAGGGTCGGGCGGCCAGAAGAAGCCGCTCGCGCCTGCCGCATCCTGGATTTCCTTGTTCAGCACGCCGGGCTCGGCGACGATCACCCGGTTCTGTCCGTCGATCTGCACAATGCGCTTCATGCGCTCCAGGGACAGCGCAACGCCTCCCCGTTCAGGAATGCTGCCGCCCGCCGTTCCCGTTCCTCTGCCCCTGGGCGTCACGGGAACGAGGTATTCGTTGGCAAGCAATATCAGTTCGCGTACTTCCCCTGCGTCGAGCGGAAAAACGACGGCTTCGGGCGGAAAGATCTTCCTCGAATTGTCGTACGCGTAGGCATAGCAGTCCACGACGTCGAGATAGCATCGGTCGGGAGGGAAGACCGATTTCAGGCGGGAGACGAATTTTTCAGGAAGGCTAGACACTCAGGATCATTTCCTGGGCGAGGCGGTAATGGGTATCTGCCGCATCAGGATCCTGCATCGTTTCCGCAAGCCTCGCCAGAGTGAGGTGGGCGGCTGCGCTCGGATGCACGGAGAGGCTCGCATCCAGGTAGCTCTTCGCCTTTCCCCACAGCTTCTGATGCACGCACAGCCTGCCCAGGGTGAGCAGCAGAACGGCATCGTCGTCATGCTTTTCAAGCCATGCTTCTGCGCGCTCGATGCGCTTGACCGTATCAGGTTCCGGACAATCCGCATAAAGGGCGACGAGATGCGAATTCCACTGGGATTCCAGGCTTTCCTCTATGATTTTCTGGGCCAGGGCGCATTCGTTCAAGGCAATGAAATTCTGGACTGCAACTGAAGCGACCTTCGCATCCTTCCTTTCCGATTCCGGCATTTTCTGCCAGTAGGAAAGAAAGCCTTCGCGCCCTTCCGATACTTTCTTCTTCAGCTTCTCTATCCTGGCATGGCGCTTCATCTGCTCGGAATAGGCTGCATCGAATGCGTTCCGGGTATCGAGCTGGGCGACGAGATCGAGCACTGCATCCCAGTCCTTGAGCTGCTGGCGCGCTTTCAGCTCCAGCCTGAGCGCGGCGGTATGCTGGCGCCCCCCCGATTCCTTGAGCCTTTTCAGGACGGAAAGCGCGTCAGCATAGCGCCGCTCGCCGATCAAGAGTTCCGCATCGGTCATCCATTTGAGCTTCAAGCTTTCAGGGTCGAGCGCATCGATCTCGGCCAGATAGCCGTCCCGCCTGTCGTAGGCGCGCAATTCGTGCGCCGATCTTGCCGCCACGACTGCGTTGATCCCTGGAGACTCGCCGGCCGCCAACGCCTGAGCCGCCGCCTTTTCCGCTTTCGCATAGCGCCCTTCGAAATAGGAGGCGAGCGCATCCAGCATCAGCGCCCTGTTCTTTTCCTGGGCGCGCTTCTGGTGATATTCACGCGCCTTGACCGGCAATGAAACCATGGAAGACACAAGCTTGATCAGGCCGTACAGCAGGAAAACGAAGCCGACCACAAGCACCACGAAAAAATTGAAGGACAGTTCCACGCGATAGGGCGGATAGACTGCAAGCAGATAGCCCTCATTGGGTTTGGCGGCAAGGGTGAGGCCGACCGCGGCTGCGAAGATGGCGAGTATCCACAGCATCGCCTTCATTTGACCGTCCACTCCCCGGATGCCCTGAAGTCGTGAATGGCATTCAGACTGTCATTGATATCCATCCTGTCTATGGCGATCTCGCTGCCGTAGATCTGGTGCAAGGTGGCAAGCGATTCCTTGGCATCCGGGGACGAGGTATCGAAATACTGTCTTATCCACTGCTGCGCCATTTTAAGGTCCTGCCTGAATGCCCCCTGGTCGTGGGCAAGCAGGGACAGCCTT
>JAJZPK010000055.1 GCA_021811205.1 Pseudomonadota bacterium | reverse complement strand
TCTGATGCCGGCCGCCTTCAGGTTTTCGAAGGCAGTTGTCTCATAGGGCCTTGCGGCGACTTTCTTCATTTCAGACAATCGAGGACAGGCCTCGATCTCTTCCAGAATTTCCAGAGATCGTGCTTTTTCGTATCGAATCGCACGCCGATTTCGTTGTCGATGATGGCAAGCTCGAGGCCATTCTTGACGGCATCGATCAGCGGGCCGAACCAGCATGTTTCGAGACGCCTGAGCCGCTTGTCCCATTCATTCCCGTCGCCGTATCTTGCCGGAAGCATCAAGTCTTCAAGGATCACGAGATGCTCCCCTTCGGAAAGCGAACCGAGCCAGCCGCTCGCATTTTCCGGGACGGGAATACAGGGGATTGCAGCGCGATTCGCGATGGCCGATGCGAGCGCATTGCTGGATGAAACAGATGCATAGCCGGATGGTTTTACCTCCGGCAAAATGCCGCCTCCCCAGAACCAGACGCTGTTGATCGGAACATCGCGCGTCGAGTTGACCGGATGGTCGTGAAACAGCATCTGGATCTCGTTCATGACCGCAGTCATACGCATCGCGTCTTTCCCCTTGGGAAGGCAGTCGTCGACATTTCTGCCGATCGCCTGCGACAGCGGCACCGTGACAAGGTCGATGGCGTCATGAAGCCTCAATAGCCAGACATCAGGGCGCTCGATGTAAAAGCGAAATCCGTCGGCTTCGAAATGCCGATTGAGCGAATCGACGAGAGAATCCGCTTCTTCTTGTGCAATGTCGGCCTGGAGCAGGGCCAGCCAGTCGCGACGCAATTGAAGGTGGGCAGGGTCTGCACGCAGCCAGTAGCCGGGCTCAATTCCGTGAAGTGCCGCGACAGGCCAATCCTGCTGCTTCGCCACATCGAAAGCGTCGCAGATCCATTCCTCGAATCCCTTGGATTCAAACGAGGTTCTCTCCCCCCTTGAAATCAGGGTCTCCACGTTCGGCAGAGGGTCGATCTTGAATTCGCTTGCGGGAAGAAAAAGATTCGGGATCAGGACGTGACATTTCATGCGGCAAGTTTAATCGAAATTTGTGGGTCCTTCATCCTTGTGTCAAACTTCTCTCTTTTTCGAAATTTCAAACGTGCTGCCATACGAGCTTTTTGTCGGACTGCGCTATACGCGGGCGAAAAGGCGGAATCATTTTATTTCCTTCATTTCGCTGATATCGATGGTCGGCATCGCCCTCGGCGTGGCCGCATTGATCGTCGTGCTGTCCGTCATGAACGGATTCCAGAAGGAATTGCGTTCGAGAATTCTGGGCGTAGCTGCCCATGTCGAGATTTCAGCCGACAACAATCTGCTCTCGAACTGGCAGGGTGTGGCAAAAATCGCCTCAAGGAATCCGCAAGTTGCGGCGGCCGCGCCTTATGTGCTTGCCCAGGGCATGCTTTCCCTCAATCAGTCGGTTCAGGGCGTGTTCGTCAGAGGCGTCCTGCCGCGTGAAGAAGACAGGGTGGCGGACATCGGCAGCCACATGAAAAAGGGGCGCCTCGAGAATCTCAAGCCCGGAGAATTCGGCATCGTTCTCGGTTCCGAGGTGGCGCGTTCGATAGGCGCATCCCTGGGAGACAAGGTGATCCTGATTGCGCCCCAGGGCCAGGTGACCCCTGCCGGCATCCTGCCCCGCCTCAAGCAGTTCACTGTGGTGGGCATTTTCGAGATAGGCATGTACGAATTCGACAGCGGGCTCGCGCTGATTGATCTTTCGGATGCGCAACGTCTTTACAGGATGGGGGATGCTGTCAGCGGGGTCAGGCTGAAATTGCACGATCTCGACCTCGCGCCCCGAGTGGCGGACCAGCTTGCCCAGCAACTGCCGCCAGAGGATACGGTCACCGACTGGACGAGACAGCATGCCAATTTCTTCAGGGCGGTGAAGATCGAGAAGAACGTCATGTTCATCATCCTCTTCCTGATCGTTGCGGTCGCAACCTTCAACATCGTTTCGACCCTTGTCATGATGGTGACCGACAAGCAGGCGGATATCGCGATTTTGAGGACATTGGGCGCATCCCCTGCCAGCATCATGAAGATATTCGTCGTCCAGGGGGCGCTGATCGGCGTGATCGGCACGCTGCTGGGGGTCTTCTTCGGCGTACTCATCGCAGTCAACATCGACGTCATCGTTCCCTTCATCGAGAAGATTTTCCATACCCATTTCCTGGCGAAAGACGTCTACTATATTTCCGAGGTGCCTTCCAGCCTGGAAGGATCGGACGTGGTTTCGATCACGATCCTGTCTCTTTTCCTGAGCTTCTTCGCGACGCTCTACCCGAGCTGGCGCGCTTCCCGCCTGAATCCTGCCGAGGCGCTGCGCTATGAGTGAAGTGATTTCTTGCCGGGGTCTGAAAAAGATCTACATGCAGGGGAAGACGGAAGTGCCGGTTCTGCTCGGCATCGATCTTGCCGTGATGCCCGGCGAGAGCGTCGCCATCATCGGCGCATCGGGCTCCGGAAAGAGCACGCTTCTGCACATTCTGGGCGGCCTCGATGCGCCGACTTCGGGTGAAGTCAGGGTATCGGGGCGGAACCTCGAGCAGGTGTCGGATGCCGAGCGCGGCGAGATCAGGAACCGTTTCCTTGGTTTCGTCTACCAGTTCCATCACCTCCTGCCTGAATTCACTGCCCTGGAAAATGTGTCCATGCCGCTTCTCATCAGAAGGGCGGACAAGTCGGAGGCAAGGGACAGGGCGGCGCAGATGCTGGAAAAGGTGGGGCTTGCGAAAAGACTCGAGCACAAGCCTGGGGAACTTTCGGGCGGGGAAAGAAGCCGCGCTGCGCTTGCGCGGGCGCTGGTGACCAATCCTTCTGCCGTGCTGGCCGATGAGCCGACAGGGAATCTCGACCGGCATACCGCCGAATCGATGTTCGAGCTGATGCTGGGGCTCAATGCGAGCCTGAATACCAGCCTGGTCATCGTTACCCACGACGAGAGCCTCGCCAGGCGATGCGGCAGGATATTGAGGCTGGTCGATGGGAAGCTGATCTAGGGCGTTACATATTAGGGCGTGTTAACGCTATTTTCACATCTGCGTTTCAGCGGGAAGGCTGTGGATGCCAGGCGCAAGGCGCAGCGAATGGTTACTCCATTTGCAAGTCTTGCAACACCGCAGATACGGCCCTCCCGCTGAAACCCTCAATAATTCTTTTTATGCGGTAAGGGACGGTAGCGTTTTGGGCGCTCTCCTTTGTCGCAAGTCGCTTGTAGTGGAAGGCAATACTGCGCGACTTGCTTCGTGGATGGCATCCCAAAGCGCCACCGTCGCAAATGCGAAAATAGCGTTAACACGCCCTAGTATTCGACGGGAACGGGATCGAGGCTGCGCCACAAATACCAGGTTGCAACCGAGCGCCAGGGTCGCCAGGGTTCTGAAATTTCAAGCAGGCGTTCCTTTTCCAGGGGGATTCCCTGGTTGTAATGGAGGCAGATCGCGCGCCTCAGCCCGAGATCGTCGAGCGGAAAAACGTCCGGGCGCAATCCCTGAAAGATCAGGAACATTTCAGCCGTCCATTGCCCTATCCCCCTGATCTTCAAGAGCGCATCGATCAGCGCCGGATCGTCCATTTCCTCCCAATGCATGAGATGTCCTGCCGAAAAATGCACCGAAAGATCCCTCAGATATTCGATCTTGCGCGCAGAAAGTCCGCATTCGCGCAATTGGGTGCAGGCGAGCATGTTTTCAGGCGTGACATGCTCCATTTTGGCAAGCAGCTTCGCCCACACCGAATCGGCCGCCTTGATCGAGATCTGCTGGCCGACAATGGATCGTGCGAGCGTGCAAAATGGATCATGTAGCCTCGTCAAGCCGGCTTTTGCATGGGCCAGGATGATTTTCGCGAGGACGGCATCCCGGTCGATGAGGGCTGCTTTCGCTTCTTCCCAGTAGTCGGGTTTTTCCATGGGTCGATTCTATCCGAAATCGATTAGAATGGACGCATGAGAAATTCGATATTCAGCCTGCCAAGAACGGTATGGCTGCTGGGACTGGTGAGCCTCTTCAACGACGGCGCGAGCGAACTCGTCTATGCCATTCTGCCGCTTTTCATTGCAGGCATGGCGGGACCAGGCGCAATGGGCATCATCGAGGGGGTGGCGGAGGCCACGGGCAGCCTCCTCAAGCTTTTCTCGGGCATGCTCTCGGACAGACTGAATGCGGGAAAGGGGCTTGTTGTGGGCGGGTACGGGCTGGCGTCCCTTGCCAAACCGTTGATGGCTTTCGCCGCCTCATGGCCGGTCGTGCTTTTTTTGCGCTTTGCGGACAGGCTGGGAAAAGGGCTCAGGACCTCTCCAAGGGATGCGATGCTCGCGCTCAGCGTCGACAAGGAGAAGCGTGGGCTTGCTTTCGGCTTTCACAGGAGCATGGACAATGCCGGGGCGGTTTTCGGGCCGCTCATGGCTGCTTATCTGCTCGCAATTCATGTGCCCATTCGCCATGTGCTGCTGTGGTCCGCGATTCCAGGGGCCATCGCGGTATCACTGGCACTTTTCCTGAAGGCGCCGGAAAGGGCGCCTTCAGTATCTGCTAAAATCGAATGGAGCCTGGCAGGCTTTTCAGCTCCTTTCAGGCGATACCTTGCCGTGCTTGCGCTTTTCACGCTCGGCAATTCCTCCAACCTCTTTCTGCTGCTGAGGGCGAAGGATCTCGGGCTACAGGACTACCAGGTGCCGCTGCTCTGGGCGCTTGTCTCGTTTTCCGCCATGCTCTTTTCCACGCCGTTTTCAGCCTTGTCCGACAGGATCGGAAGAGCGAGGCTGATCATCTGGGGCTGGGTGATTTACGGCCTTTTTTATCTGGTCATGGGATTCGATGGCACTCCAATGCTGCTCTGGCCGCTCTTTGCCTTCTACGGGCTTTTCATGGCTGCAACCGAAGGGGCGGAAAAGGCTTATGTCGCGGATTTCGCGCCGACCGACAAGCTCGGAACGGCCTACGGCTGGTTCAATCTTGTGACGGGCTTTTTCCTTCTGCCAGCATCCCTCTTTTTCGGTTGGTTCTGGCAGCATTTCAGCTATCCATTCGCCTTCGCTTTTTCGGCAGGCTGCGCGCTGCTTTCATCCCTGCTGCTGAAATTCTGGGTGAAGTGAACTTTCCCTATTTCATGATGCAGTCTTTCGCGTAATTTTCGGCTTCGTCGAGCGTCCAATCGCCCTTGGGCTTGGCCTTGAGGTTGGCGCACCATTTTGCGCTGCCGATCTTCGGGGCGCAGCCTCCCAGAGAAAGCATGATCATGACTGAGGCGAGTGCAAGACAGGCTGCTTTTTTCATGGCGATTTTCCTTTTTTCGATCAGAGGCCAAAATTATATCAGCACTTGATAGGCCCATTCGTTAAGATGGGCGGCAGCGTCAGCGCAGCGATCGGTCGTCGATTGCGCAACCGATTGCTTCAGGTTATCCTCCGATACCTCACTGCGGATCTCGGCTGCCCCCCCTTTTTTCAATACCCGACTAACCCGATCGGGTTGGATCGCGTGCCCCGTTTTGATGATAATCTATGAGGATGACGCAAGATACGCAGAGGAACAGGAAATGACAGAAGAACATCCATTCGCGCAATACATCAGGACGCTCGGCAAGGGAAGGCACGGATCGCGCTCCTTCTCGCGCGACGAAGCCTTTTCCGCCATGAGCATGATCCTTGCGGGAGAAGTCGAACCCGTCCAGCTGGGTGCATTCCTGATGCTGCTCAGGGTGAAGGAGGAAACGGCGGAAGAGCTCGCCGGGTTCGTTTCGGCAGCGAGGAAATCCTTCGTGCAGCCCGATTCTGTTCCCAGGGTCGATCTCGACTGGTCGAGTTATGCAGGAAAGCGAAGACAGCTCCCCTGGTACGTGCTTTCCGCATTGCTGCTGGCCAGCCGTGACATTTCGGTTTTCATGCACGGCATGAAAAGCGGCGGCGACAGGGTGCATACCGTGGATGCGCTGGCTTCCCTCGGGATTCCGGCTTCAAATTCCCTGAATGATGCGCTGGATGCAGTCTCGAAAAAGGGCTTTGCTTTCCTGAGCTTCGATATCTTGAGCCCGAAGCTCCAGGAAATCATGAATCTGCGACCGCTTTTCGGGCTGCGCTCGCCGGTTCACACCATCGCGAGAATGCTCAATCCCGCAAGCGCCAATCTTTCCATCCAGGGCATTTTCCATCCGGGTTATCTCGATTCCCATCAGCAGGCCGGCAAGCTCCTTGGAGAAAACATGGTGGTCTTCAAGGGGGAAGGCGGGGAAGCCGAAAGGAATCCTGATCTCGTCTGCAAGGTGAGGACGGTTCTGGATGGGGAAATGGGCGAGGAAGAATGGCCGGAACTCTTTGCAGTTCGGCATGTGAAGGACGAGCAAATGGATGTTGCGCGAATCGGGAAGCTGTGGCGCGGGGAAATCGATGACGAATATGCAAGGATGAGCGTGATCGGCACTGCAGCAATTGCCCTGAAGGCCATGAAGCGCATTTCCATGATTGATGCCGAAAAAATGGCTGAAGCATGGTGGGAGAGTCGGGATGTTTCCTTTGTCGGGGGGCTTGCCTGATGGATTATTTTCCCATCTTCCTGAATCTAAAGGGAAGGCAATGTCTCGTGGTGGGCGGCGGCGAAGTTGCCGTCAGAAAAGTTTCGATCCTCCTTCAGTCGGGGGCCAAGGTCACTGTCGTCTCTCCCGAGCTATGCGATGCGCTGGCGAAACTCGAAATCAGCTACCTGAAGGAAAGGTTCTCCGAACATCATCTCGAAGGCATGACGCTCGTCATCGCGGCAACCGACGACAGGGAGGTGAACATTAGGGTCTCCAGGGAGGCCGCAAAGCGGAATATTCCTGTCAACGTCGTCGACAATCCGGATCTGTGCAGTTTCGTCATGCCGTCCATTCTGGACAGATCTCCTCTGGTCGTCGCCTTTTCGACGGGCGGCGCGTCCCCCGTCCTTGCAAGGATGCTGAGGGCGAAGTTCGAATCGATGATTCCGGAAGGCTATGGCAGGCTTGCCGCGTTTGCCTCCCGTTTCAGGGACAAGGTCAAGGAAAAGATCGGGCAGCCTTCTGAAAGAAGGATATTCTGGGAGGACGTATTCGAGGGGAAGGTTGCCGAAAAGGTGTTCCTGGGTGATGAGAAGCGTGCAGAGGCGCTGCTCGAAGACATGATGGTAAAAGGCGAGACGCATCACGGGGAAGTCTATCTCGTCGGGGCGGGTCCCGGGGATCCCGATCTTTTGACTTTCAGGGCATTGAGGCTCATGCACAAGGCCGATGTTGTGCTTTACGACAACCTTGTCTCCAAGCCCATACTTGAAATGACGAGAAGGGATGCGACAAGGATCTACGTCGGCAAGAAAAAGAGCAACCATGCGATGCCGCAGGAAGAGATCAACGAGCTTCTGGTGAGGCTCGCCAAGGAAGGCAAGCGCGTGCTGAGGCTGAAGGGAGGCGATCCTTTCATCTTCGGTCGCGGGGGGGAGGAAATCGAGAAGCTTTCCAGCAAGGGCATCGCCTTTCAGGTCGTGCCCGGCATCACGGCAGCTTCCGGCGTGTCGAGTTATGCGGGCATACCGCTTACCCACAGGGATCATGCGCAGTCCTGCGTTTTCGTGACAGGGCACCTGAAGGACAACAGCATGGATCTCGATTGGGAGATGCTGGCAAGACCGCGGCAGACGGTGGTGGTCTACATGGGGCTCACGGGGATCGACGTGCTCTGCTCCAAGCTCGTCGAGCATGGTCTTCCTTCTTCCACGCCGGCTGCCGTGGTGCAGCAGGGAACGACAAGGAACCAGAAGGTGGTGACCGGTACGCTCGCCGATCTTCCCGAAGTTGCGCGGGAGTCCAAGCTCGCTGCGCCGACCTTGATCATCATCGGCGGCGTGGTGACGCTGAGGGACAAGCTTTCCTGGTTCGATCCCGATTGATGGAGAAAATCAGGCTTTCCAAGCTCATGTCCGAAAGAGGGATGGCTTCCCGCAGGGAGGCCGACCATTTCATCGAAATGGGGTGGGTGCTCGTGGACGGACAGAAAGTGACCGAGCTCGGCACGAAAATCGATCCTTCGCAGACCATAACACTTTTGCCCGAGGCGAGGAAAAATCCGCCGGTCACGATCCTGCTCAACAAACCCGTGGGCTATGTTTCCGGTCAGCCCGAACAGGGCTACAAGGCGGCCATATCGCTGGTCACCGCCTCATCCAGGTTCAAAGAAGATCGATCACCCCTGAAATTTTCTTCAGCCCAGTTGAAAGGGCTCGCACCGGCTGGCCGGCTGGACATCGATTCAACCGGGTTGCTCGTGCTTACCCAGGACGGCAGAGTGGCCAAGCTTCTGATCGGCGAAAACTCCTCAATCGAGAAGGAATATCTCGTCAGGGTCGAAGGCAATTTGATTGATAAGGGGCTCGCGCTGCTCAATCACGGTCTTCATCTGGACGGCAGCAGATTGAAGCCTGCCAAGGTGTCATGGCAGAATGAAGACCAGTTGAAATTCGTCCTGAAGGAAGGGAAGAAGCGCCAGATCAGAAGGATGTGCGAACTTGTCGGGCTGAAGGTCGTCGGACTGAAAAGAATCAGGATAGGCAGGGTGAGGCTGGGGAATTTGCCTTCGGGATGCTGGCGTTATCTCGGGGAAAGTGAACGTTTCTAGTCATATTGTTGTCATCTTTCATAGGTAATATTGCATGGTTCACAGTACCTATGGCTCCAAATTCAAGCCCGCTCCCCAGCGGGCTTTTTTTATTGCCATTTTCCCCCTTCCGATTTCGCGCGCTGTTCCATTTGCAGTTTCATGAGGTAACGCTGGAGGATCGATTGGGCATGGTTGGGTATGTCGATGAACTGGAGCCCGATGCGTTTCTTGGTGACATTGTTCTTCATTGCGATGTCGAATATTCCCCTGACCTGCAGATCGACATGAAACCGCTCCGAATCCGGAAGGGTGATCAGGCAGTTGCGGTAGATTGCCATCAAATCGAGTTTCATTTCTTCCGGCGAACCGAAGATGGCGAGCCCGCCCGCGCTGATGTCCACGACGACCGCAGTGATGCGTGTTCCGCTAGGCAGCAGAATCGAGCATGTGATCGGTGTTGCGGTCGGTGTGGAAATCCTGAATGATTCCCTGCGCTGCAGGCGCAGCACCGCTTTCGGCAGCTTCAGAACGAATGCGGGTTCTCCGCTGTATTCGGTAAATTCCATGCGCGGTATTTCGAACTGGATTTTCACGTTCTGGAGCGTGGAAACGAAAGTAAGTCGCTTGCTCGCCACGGCAAGAGCGTTCAGCTCCTTGTTGATATTGCAGTCGAGGTAAACCAGCTCCTTGGCCGAACTGACCTTCAGCACGGATGTCAGCATGGACTGTCCGCCAAAGAACAGGGCTACCGATTCACGCGCTTCCTGGAGGTCTCGAAGAATGGAAATGATTTCGGTTTTTGAGAGGACGTAAAAGTCGCTGTCTTCCGGAACCGAGGCCGGTTCGAGTCTTGGCGGTATGGCGCTGTTGTCCGACATGCAAAGAATTTCTGTTAACGTAATTTTAGATTGTAACGCAAATGTAAATTCATTGCTGCTACCCGGAATGCAAATATAACCGTTTAGGATAGTAATGAATAACACTTTGGCGATTATAGTGCATACCCCTGTTATGTTAGTGGGTAATGACTTTTAACTATCGCCCTATGACGTCGATGAAATAAATGGTAATTTATACCCACTATAACAAGACGGGCATATTGGAGGGTGGTACTATGCGTAACGTCACCTTGTTCTCGGGCGGGAGCCACAAGTTCATCCTGCTCAACGAGAGCGAGCCTGGTGAAGAAGACGGCATCCGGTCTAACCAGTATCTGATCCTTCAAGGAGATGCTGCGGCATTGCTCGATCCGGGCGGATTCGGCGTGATGCCGCGGGTGCTTGCCGAAATGCTGCGCTATACGGGGCCAGACAAGTTGCGCGCCATCGTGCTGTCCCATCAGGACCCGGACATCGTGGGTGGCATATCGACCTGGCTCGAATTGACTCAGGCCCCGGTCTACGTCTCCAAAATCTGGATGCGCTTTCTCCCCCATTACGGCATCAAGGACATGGGGCGTTTCAGCGGTGTTCCGGACGAAGGAATGGAGATCGCCGTATCGGACGACTTCAGACTCAAGCTCGTTCCCGCTCATTTCCTGCACTCGGAAGGTCAGATCAACGTCTACGATCCGGTATCGAAGATACTGTTTTCAGGTGACATCGGTGCGGCGATGATGCCGCCAGAAAAGGATGATCCTTACGTCGATGATTTTTCTTCGCACCTGCCCTACATCGAGGGATTCCACAGGCGCTACATGTGCTCGAACAAGGCGGCGAGGATATGGGTCGATGCCGTCTCGAAGCTGGATGTGGACATCATCGCGCCCCAGCACGGCCCGGTTTACCGGGGGAAAGCCGTCGGACAATTCCTGTCCTGGTTTGCAAACCTCGAATGCGGCATCGATCTCATGACGGGCAGCGGGGCATTCAGAAAAGCCGTATGAATGCATTGACCACGCACAATCTGGAGGAAATGCGCCAATATGTGCTGGGTCGATTTGCCGCCTTGTTCGAAAGCCAGACGAGAACCCATCTTTTCGGCGCCAACATCAGCGAACTGGTGCGCAGCATCCATGGCGAGGTGATCGAAGGCATGCAGGTCACCTTCGGGAAAATGGACGAGCTGGGCATTGCGGCGCAAGCGAAAGACGTGCTTGTATCACACCTGGGGCAAGCCATTGCGCCTTTCAAGGAACTCGACAGGACGCTCGATTTGCTGCTTGAAGAGCGCAGGCGACAATGGAGCGAGAACGAGCGCAACCTGCTCAAGATCATGCTCGAGTTCGGGCAGATCTCCGGAGATCTGGCTGGCACGCTGGTTGAAAAGGATCTGCTCGAGCGGCAAAGCCATGTTCTCGAAAACATCATACTTTCCCATGAAAAAGTGACACAGTGGAAGGCATTCATCCAGGAAATCCTGAACAGTTTCCATGTGATCTTTCCATTCGATTTTTTTTTCATCTCGTTCGCCCAGGACAACAATCTGTCGCTCTACATCTACTATCTGAATAACTATTCAGAAGAAATCAAGAGAGAGGCGCGCATGAAGCTCAGCCGCGACATGATTTCAAGTCTCGGCCTTCCCCATGACGCGCCCCTCGACATCGAAGAATTCCTGGTTACGGAAAACGAAAGATGCGAGTCTATCGGCGAGGTCAACCTGATCACGGTATCCGTACCCGCATTGGAAGTGGTCAATCTTGCCGGCCTGCTTGGCGTCGCGTACGGCTCTGCGCAGCAGCTGACCGTGCAGGAGGAAAGCGTGATCCGCTCAATTCTGGCCGTGATGGTGATGGTGGTCGGATCGAGCAAGGCGCTCAGCCAGACGCTTTCGGAGCTGGAATATTATTCGACACACGATCCTTTGACGGGGCTGCACAACAGGCGCTATTTCAACGACATGCTGGATTACGAAGTGGGCAGGTCGGAGCGGCACAATCATGAATTCGCCATCCTCATGCTGGACCTGGACAATTTCAAGGATGTCAACGATACCTATGGCCACCCATGCGGGGATGCGGCCCTGAAAAAGGTCGCAGAGAAGCTTCAGGTAATCATGCGCAAGGGCGATCTTGCGACCAGGATAGGCGGCGACGAATTCGCCGTCCTGCTTACCGAAACGGGGCGTTCAGGGGCCTTGGCTGTGGCCGAGAAGCTGAGGGTGGAATTGCGTGAAATCCAGTTCGAATGCGCGGACGGCAAGGTATTCCACATCACGACATCGATCGGACTCATCACTTTTCCGGAGGATGCGAAGAACGTTTCCGATCTGATGAGCGGCGTGGATATCGGTCTTTACCGGGCCAAGGAAATGGGCAAGGACGGCATTGCCACGCTCGAATCGGCCACAGACCATATCCGCATCGGGCGCAATACACGCGATCATGCGGAAAAGCTCAGGCTGGCATTGAAGGAGAATCGGATCATTCCCTACTTCCAGCCGATATTCGACTGCAAGAGCGGAGAAATATGGGCTTACGAGACGCTGGCAAGACTCAAGGAGCCGAATGGCGAAACGTTGTCGGCTGGCGTGTTCATCGAGACGATCGAAAAATACGGTCTTGGCCGCGAGCTGGATCGAGCTGTCCTGAGACATGCGCTTGCTGTCCTGAAGGCGCGCATGGAAGAAGCAACCGAACCGAACAGGCTTTTCATCAATCTTTCGGCGCAGGAAATCCAGGGCAGGGGCATTCTCGGTTTTGCCGAGCAGCTTTGCCAGGAAATGGACATTACACCGTCTGCCATCGTGTTCGAAATCCTGGAAAGGGATGCCATCGGCGACATGACGAATATGCGCAAGTTCCTGACCAATCTGAGGGAAAAGGGATTTTCATTCGCGCTCGACGATTTCGGCAGCGGCTACAATTCCTTCCATTACCTGAGGGAGCTCTCTTTCGATTTCGTCAAGATAGACGGCGCCTTCGTCAGAAACATACTCGATTCGAAGATCGACCGGATACTGGTGCGCAATCTTTGCAACATGTGCCAGGAGCTCGGTATCAAGACGATAGCGGAATTCGTGGAATCGCAGGGAATACTGGATGAACTGACATCGATGGGAATCGATTTCGTCCAGGGTTTCCATCTTGGCATGCCTTTGCCGAGCATGGCATAAACTCGATTTCAGGCTGGATCCCTTCATGTTGACCTACTGGGACAAGCTTGGTGTGCAGGTTAAGCTGCATATTCTGATCCAGGGTTCGCTCATTCTGGTTTTTCTGGTTTCACAGCAATGGATCGTGCAGCGTTTCGAATATCAGGGAATGAAGGAAGTGCGTTCCCAGGCTT